>WHSQ01000012.1 GCA_009380005.1 Actinomycetota bacterium
GAGCTCCGGATCGGCATCTCTCGCAACCAGGCGTTCAAGAACCTGTCGGAACGCACGGGCGTTCAGGAGCTGGACGAGTTCATCACCGCCATGAACCAGGCAGATTCGTTCGGAGTCTCCATCGGGAAGGTGCTTCGGGTTCAGGCCGACCGTCTACGCAAACGGCGCAGCCAGAAGGCGGAGGAGAGAGCAGCGAAGACGCCGGTCAAATTGGTGTTTCCACTGGTTCTGTGCATATTCCCAGCGCTGTTCACCGTTCTCGTCGGCCCGGCGGCGATCATGATCATGGACCAGCTCTTCAGCAAGATCTGATGCCCTGACCTATTAGGTGCAACTGCGTATCCACATCTTTTCCACAACCTGGTTGGCTTGCCCCTGGGCAGCGCATTGAATCGGACGGTGCCTCGGCGGCGAGGCATGGGGAGAGACGGCAGGTTTGGAAGTCGATCGGAGACGCGGTCAAACCGCGATCGGGCTCGAAGGGGCACCAGGCCCCCAGGCCACGATCATGGTGGTGGACGACTACAGGATGTTCGCGGAGGCGTTGGACGTCCTCTTTGCCGATCTGCCGTTCGAGGTCGTGGGCATCGCGACGACGGGACGGGAAGCGCTCGATTCCATCGACGATCTCGCTCCCAGCCTGATCCTGCTGGATCTTCGACTGCCGGACATGGACGGGCTCGAGGTCGGGCGGCGGGTACTCGAGAAGAACCCAGAAGCGAAGATCATCCTGCTCACTGCCGACGAGGATCCACGGATCGGTCAAGAGGCGTTGCGCAATGGCTTCCGCGGCTATCTCACGAAACAGCTCACCGGCCGCCGGCTCATCGCGTCGATCGAGGCGGTGCTCGACGGTCAGGTCATAATCCCTCGCAAAGTGGCGGCCGCGATCACGGGTACCCGAGGCGAGGACCCACATCTCATGCTTGCCGCGTCGCTGACTCGACGTGAACGCGAGGTTCTGGGTCTCCTGGTGGAAGGTGCCACCGGTCGCGACATCGCCAGGCGCCTGGTCCTGCGACCCAATACCGTTCGCACGCACGTGCAGAACGTCCTGACGAAGCTCCAGGTCCATTCCCGTCTGGAGGCAGCGAGCGCCGCGGTTCGTTACGGCATCGTGAAGGTGCCCGATCACGAGCTCGTAGACGAGTCCTGAGGTTCCCACCGTTGCCGAGCTGCGAGACGCATTCCCGAACTGGAGGCGCGG
The DNA here is from genome assembly GCA_009380005.1 of Actinomycetota bacterium. Lineage (GTDB taxonomy): Bacteria > Actinomycetota > CADDZG01 > CADDZG01 > WHSQ01 > WHSQ01. Next base: position 1,208 of record WHSQ01000012.1, read on the forward strand.
GTTGGCTGAGATAACGATCGTCGTTGCGGACTCGCAGAAGCTCTTCTGCGCTGCCCTCGGACGCGCTCTGGACCGCGAAACCGATTTTCGACTGGTCGGGGAGGCGAGTAACGCAAGGGACGTGATCGCCACGACCGCAACGAAGAAGCCCGACGTGGTCTTGCTGGACCCCGGCCTCTCGGGTCCCGGCCTCATGATCACGATCAGGTCGATCCTCGAACGGCATCCGGGGGCCCGAGTGGTCGTCCTTCCTCACGAGGACGACGCCGAGCTGTTGGTGAGTGCTCTCCAGGAGGGAGCGGCTGGGTACCTCCCCAAGGATCGTGGGATCTCCGAGCTGATCCGGGCCACCCGGGTGGTACACCGCGGCGAGACGCAGATCCCCCGTCACATGATGGGTTCGCTGGTCTCGAGACTGATGCATGGGGCGCGCGACCGAGAGCGAGCCCTGCGACGGATCTTCGCGCTATCGCCGCAGGAACGGGTCGTCCTGCGAGCCCTGGCCGAGGGTCGTCCAAGCGCCGAGATCGCCCGGAAGCTCGTGCTGAGCCCGAACACCGTGAGGACGCATATCCAGAACATCCTCACGAAGCTGGGGGTCCATTCCCGCCTCGAAGCGGTCGCCTTCGTGACCATGAACGACCTGCTCGAGGACCTGCCCGCCTGATCGCACGGCCGGCATCCGGCCTGGGACACCCCACGTCTAGGATGGCTGCGTGGCCTACGTCTCCCTCTACCGCAAGTACCGCTCCCAGGATTTCGAGGAGATCCTCGGTCAGGAGCACGTGTCCCGAACGCTCGCCAATGCCATCGACGACGGCCGGGTCCATCACGCCTACCTCTTCACCGGCCCCCGGGGGACGGGGAAGACGAGCACCGCCCGCATCCTGGCCAAGGCGCTCAACTGCGAGAAGGGCCCCACGTCCAAGCCGTGCGGGAAATGCAACTCCTGTGTTGCGATCGCCGAGGGCTCCTCGCTCGACGTGATCGAGCTCGATGCGGCCTCGCACTCCAGCGTCGATTCGACCCGCGAGATCCTGGCCGGCGTCCCCCTCGCGACGGCGGGCAGCAACAAGAAGGTGTACGTCATCGACGAGGTCCACATGCTGACGCCTCAGTCGTTCAACGCCTTGCTCAAGACGCTCGAGGAACCGCCCCCGCATGTCGTATTCGTCCTGGCGACGACCGAGGCTCACAAGGTTCTTCCCACCATCGTGTCGCGGACGCAGCGCTTCGACTTCCGGCGCATCCCCGCAGACGTATTGCAGGATCACCTCGCCAAGATCGCCAAGCAAGAGAACATCGACGTCGCCCACGAAGCACTCGGGATCGTCGCGCGACATTCCGACGGCAGCGCCCGCGATGCCCTATCGGTCCTCGATCAGTTGTCCTCGATGGGTGGTCACATCGCCGAGGAGGATGTCGAGCGACTGCTGGGAGGTCGAACGGAGGATGCGTTCGCCGAGCTCTTCGATGCGATCTCGTCGCACGATCTGAACGGCGTCTTCCGGGTCATCGAATCCCTCGTAGCTCGGGGCGCGGACATGAGGCAGACGGCGCTCGGCGTTCTGGAACATGCGCGCTCCCTGTTGCTGGTCAAGACCGCCCCCGAGGCCGAATCGCTGATCGACGCGTCTCCCGAGGACCGCCTCGAGCTCGTGGCGGCAGCCGGGAACGTCGGTGGGACGGCTCTGGTCAGGACGATGGACCTGGTCGCGCACGCCCTGACCGAGATGCGCAACGCGCCGGCCCACCGCCTCCTGCTCGAGATCGCGCTGATCCGGGCGACGTCGCCGGAGACGGATGCCAGCGCGTCGGGCTTGCTCGGTCGCATAGAACGCCTCGAGCGCCGGATAGGTATCGCAGGGGCCGTGGAGGACACCCCGGCGCCGTCGGTTCCGGCCCAGGCCGAGGCTCCCGCTCCGGCGCGGCCCTCGAAGGCGGTGCCCAAGCCGGCGCGCGGCAAGCCGGCGGCGAAGCCCGAGGTCGCGGAGCGTCCGGCGGCGGCGGAACCGAGCCCACCACGCGCCCCGGCCGAGTCGTCGCACGTGGGCTTGGGTCACATCAAGGATGCGTGGCCGGCCACCCTCAAGGAGGTCTCGAAGGCGAGCCGCCGTGTCGGCGCGTACCTGACGCCGTCCCGGCCCGTTGGATTCGAGGGTGACGTCCTGGCCGTCGAGGTCCAGTCCGCTTTCCACAGAGACGCGATGACGCAGCCCGCGAACCGAGATGCGCTCGCGAACGCCGTCTTCGCCAGCCTCGGGATCAAGCCGGAGATCGCTTTCGAAGCACGAGGCGAGGGCTCGGGAAGCTCTCCGTCCGGGACGGACCCGTCCCCGGCTAACCTCGTCGAAGGGGCGCCGGACGAGACACAGACCGTGGATCACGATCCGATCGAGCTCGTGAAGAAGGGGCTGGGCGCAGAAATCGTCGAGGAGAGAGAAGACGGATGAGCAAAGACCTTCAGCGCATGATGAAGGAAGCCCAGAAGATGGCCGCGCACATGCAGAAGGCGCAAGAAGAGCTCGCCGACCAGGAGGTCGAGGGCAGCGCGGGCGGGGGCGCGGTCAAGGCGCTCGTGACGGGGGACCAGCGGGTCGTCTCCATCACCATCGATCCCGGGTTCTTCGACGGTGAGCCCGACGCCGACGACGTCGAGATGCTGGGCGACACCGTTACCGCAGCGGTCAACGACGCGCTGGACAAGGCGCGCGACGCGCAAGCCGAAGCACTCGGCCCCCTCGCGGGTGGTGCCGGGGGCCTGGGCCTGCCCGGCATGTAGCCGGAGCACACTTGTACGCCGAACCCATCCAGCGCCTGATCGATGAGCTGGCGCGCCTTCCGGGCATCGGCCCCAAGAGCGCCCAGCGCGTCGCCTTTCACCTCTTGAAGCTGTCTGAGGATGACGCCGGTCGGCTCGCCGACGCGATCGTCGACGTGAAGGCCCGCGTCCGCCTCTGCGACGTTTGTTTCAACGTTTCGGACCAGGAGCTCTGTGAGTACTGCCGCGACGACCGCCGGGACCGGACGATGATCTGCGTGGTGCAGGAGCCTCCCGACATCGTGGCACTCGAGCGCACCCGCGAGTACGACGGGCTGTACCACGTCCTGCAGGGGCACATCTCGCCGATCGAAGGCATCGGCCCCGAGGACCTGCGCATCGCCGAGCTGCTCGAGCGACTCAAGGCTCCTCCGGGCTCCCCCGAGGCCATCCAGGAGGTCATCGTGGCCACGAACCCCAACATAGAGGGAGAGGCCACGGCCATGTATCTGGGGCGTCTGATCGGCCCCCTGGGGGTGAAGGTCACCCGCCTGGCGAGTGGCCTGCCGGTGGGGGGCGACCTGGAGTATGCGGACGAGGTGACGCTGGGGAGGGCCCTGTCCGGCCGACGGCGAATACAATGAGTGGTCCCGCGGCGACACAGGGTTCAGAGATGTGGAAAAACCAGGTAGAAGGTCTTCCCCGATCTGGGCCTTTTTGGGACACTGATGTCCGATTGAGGTACTAGGGAGAACCCTCCGATGCGCCAGCGCATGCCCTACACGAGCGTGAAGCCCTTCCTTCCGCACGCCCTCGCCGCGACGCTGGTGGTCTACGGCGTCCCGATGATCGTGACCCTGGGCCTCCTCGGGGGCGGTTCGGCCGCCCCTCCTCTGCCGGTGGCCCTGGCCGCCGGCCTGATCTTGTCCCTCGCCGCCGGCGGGATCGGCTCCTGGGCTTGGTCCCGGCGGGTCGAGTCACGCGAGATCAGCTTCGGCGAGCTGATCCTCTGGAGCTGGTTCCGCAGGAGCCAGGCCGAGGACCGCATCGAGCGGGATGCAAAGGCTCTCGCGCTGGATCCACTGGGGGTCCCCACGGCTCCGCCCGCGGGCGAGCCGCGCGACCAGGGGGCAACGCTCAGGGACCTCTCGCTCGCGCTCGAGGTGAAGGACACGTACACGCACGGCCACTCCCGCCGGGTGGAGCGTCATGTGAAGCGCACGGGTGAAGGCCTTGGACTGACCGAATCGGATCTCGACGAACTTGCATTGGCTGCAGCTCTCCACGACGTCGGCAAGATCCGCGTTCCAGACCGAGTGCTCCGCAAACCCGGTGACCTGACGATCGAAGAGCGCGTTGCCGTGGAGGAGCACGCTCTCGTCGGGGCCGCGATGGTGGCTCCGATCGGTGACGAAGGTCTTATCCAGGCGGTCCGTCACCACCACGAACGCTGGGATGGACGTGGCTATCCCCAAGGTCTAGCGGGCGGGGACATCCCCTTGCATGCCCGGATCATCGCGGTGTGCGACGCGTACGACGCGATGACCTCCACGCGGCCTTACCGTCCGAGCCTCGGACACGGGCATGCGATCGAGGTACTGCGCGAGGAGACGGGAAGTCAGTTCGATCCCGACGTGGTCGAGGCTTTCATCTCAACGCTACCTACGCGGATACCGGTCGCGGCGATGGCGCTGTTCGCGCTGCCGCTTCGCCTGTTGCGCGAGCTCGCGGTGCCGGCGCGCCGGGTCGGGCTACAGAGCCTTGCCCCCGCAGCGGGCGCGGTCGGAGCTGCAGCCGTGATGGGTGCCGCGGTCTTCTCGCCGATCCCCGCCCCGGCACCGGCGATCGCCGCCGAGGCCACGCAGGTCGAAGAAGGCAACCCGGAGCTCGGCATACAGGTACCCGACCAGGTGCTCGGCGAGAAGGCGGAAAGGACGCAACGCAAACCCGCCGCCGAACCCACCCCCGCGCCTGCGGTGGAGACGGCCACCGAAGAAGAGGCACCCGTCGAGGTGGCCGAAGCTCAGCCCGAGCCGCGCCCGGAGCCGAAGCCGAAACCGGTGACCGAGCCCGAACCCACACCCGAACCCGAGCCGGCGGTCGTGGACTGCCGTCCGGGACCGGCCCAAGGTAAGGGGAAGGGTCCTCCCGACTGCCCGCGCGGCCGGGGGAAGAAGGGCTGACTTCGGCGTCCAGTCCGGCGCATAGCTGGGGCGTTCGCTCCCGGTTCGATTAGCGTGAGCCCATGGCATTGCTGGTCCAGAAGTATGGCGGCACCTCCGTAGGGAGCGCCGAGCGCATCCAGGCGGTGGCCCGTCGCGTGGTCGCGGCGGCCGACCGTGGCCAGAAGGTCTGCGTGGTCGTCTCCGCGATGAGCCATTCCACCGATGAGCTCGTCGACCTCGCCGCCCAGATCTCTTCCGTTCCCCACCCGCGGGAGATGGACATGCTATTGACGTCGGGCGAGCGGATATCCATGGCCTTGCTCTCGATGGCGATCATGGAGCTCGGTCGAGAGGCGATCTCGATGACCGGATCCCAGGCGGGCATCGTCACCGACACCTCCCACGGCAGGGCGAGGATCGTCGAGGTGCGGGCGAGGCGCGTGCTCGAAGCGCTCGACGAGGGCAAGATCGTGATCGTCGCCGGGTTCCAAGGCGTCTCGACCGAATACAACATCACCACGCTTGGGCGAGGAGGTTCCGACATGACGGCGGTCGCGCTGGCGGCCGAGCTGGATGCCGACGTCTGCGAGATCTTCACCGACGTCGACGGTGTGTTCACGGCCGATCCGCGCATCGTTCCCGAGGCGCGCCAGCTTCACGCGGTTTCCTACGAAGAGATGCTGGAGCTGAGTGCGAGCGGCGCTCGCGTGCTGCAGTTGCGTTGCGTGGAATACGCTCGTAACCACGGCGTTCTTGTCCACGTGCGCTCCTCGTTCAACGCAGAAGAAGGCACGTGGGTCCGGGAGGAGGATGAACGGATGGAGCGAGCCATCATCTCTGGGATCGCTCACGACACGTCGGAAGCCAAGGTGACGATCGTGGGCGTACCCGATAAGCCCCACGTCGCGGCGCGCGTGTTCACGCCGTTGGCCCGCGAGGGCATAAACGTCGACATGATCGTCCAGAACATCTCAACCGATGGCCGCACCGATATCTCGTTCACGCTTCCGAAGGACGACCTCGTTCGGGCGAAGCCGTTGCTGGACGAGGTCGCGACCGGCGTGGGGGCCAGGGAGATCCAGACCGACGACAGCATCGGGAAGGTTTCGCTCGTAGGCGCCGGGATGAAGAGCCATCCGGGCGTAGCGGCGGATATGTTCGAGGCCCTCGGAGACGCCGGGATAAACATCGAGGTGATCTCCACGTCGTCGATCCGCATCTCTTGCATCGTTCGTGCTACGGACGTGGAGCAGGCTGTGAAGGTCGTGCACAAGAAGTTCGAGCTTCCGGAGGAGGCGGTGGCGCGCGAGCAGCACCCAGCCACGGCGACCGATCAGATCAAGGCGCTCCGTCCGCCCCAGAGCGATGGAGAGGCCGCGTCATGAGGATCGCGATCGTCGGTGCGACGGGCGCGGTCGGGACCGAGATCCTGAAGATCCTCGAGCAGCGTGGCACCGAGGCCGACTTCGTCGCCGTCGCGTCGGAGCGTTCGGCCGGGCGCAGGCTCCCGTTCCGCGACGGACACCTCGAGGTGTCGGCGCTGGCCCCCGAGGTCTTCGATGGGGCTGACATCGCTCTCTTCGACGTTCCCGACGAAGTCTCGCTGGAGTGGGCCGAGACGGCCACGGCTCGGGGAGCCGTCGTGGTCGACAACTCGGCCGCCTACCGGATGCACCCTCAGGTACCCCTGGTCGTTCCGGAGATCAACCCCGAGGAGGCCGCGGACCCGCCCATGGGCATCATCGCCAGTGCGAACTGCACGACGCTCGCCATGGTCGTACCCCTCGCGGCGCTACACCGCGTGGCTGGGGTGAACCGCGTCATCGCCGCCTCGTACCAGGCGGCCTCCGGCGCGGGACAGGGCGGAATCGACGAGCTCTGGGACCAGACGGAGCTAGCGGCCAAGCAGGGAGATCAGGTGCGCGCGGGCCTGGGCCGGGAGGTGCTCGAGGCGGGCGAGGTCTTCACCCATCCGCTCGCTCTCAACGTCATCCCCCAGGCCGGTTCCTTCAAGGAGGACGGTTACACGAGCGAAGAGCTGAAGCTGTGTCACGAGACGCGCAAGATCATGGGTTTGCCGGATCTGAGGGTGACGGCCACCTGCGTGCGGGTTCCCGTCATGGTGGGTCATGGCGTCGCGGTGCATGCCGAGTTCGACGAGGCGATCGACGTCGACGAAGCTCGTCGCATCCTGAGTGAAGCGCCGGGGGTGGAGCTCGTCGATGATCCCGACAACTTCTCGTTCCCCACGCCACTGCTCTCTGCCGGCAACGATCCTTGCTACGTCGGCCGCATCCGCCGGGACCACTTCGACGATCGGGCGCTCGTGATGTTCTGCGTCGCGGACAACCTGCGCAAGGGAGCGGCTCTCAACACGGTCCAGATAGCCGAGCTCCTGATCGGCTAGTCGGTCTCAAGGTCGCCGAGTCTGGCGAGGCGACGCAGCGCTTTCTCCTTCTCGGTGCGACCCAGTCTGGCTTCGCGCACGGCGCTCTCCACGGAACGGATCGTCGTGTCGTAGAGCTGGCGATCCACCGGGAAGGGCGTGCCGTCCTTCCCACCGTGTGCAAACGAGTAACTGACCGGATCGCGGATCGAGGCAGGTTCTCCGTAGGTGAGCTCCGCGACCATCGACAGGGCGCGCAATCCCTTGGCCCCCACGCCCGACACGCCGAGGAGCTCGGTGAAATCCTTCGGTTGAGCCTCGTACGACTTCACCAGGATGCGGTCGAGGCGCCTGGGATCGAGATCACCGATGCGGATCCAGTGATGCCGTGGCATCGAGAGCTCGCGCATGCGCGCGATCTCGGCGGTCACCTTCGATGGGTGTTCGCGCGCCAGCTCCACCGAAACCGACCTGTTGCTTCCCCCTTCACCTGCAACGAGGTTGAGCACGCCCTGCTCCGCGACCCCCGCGACCCCGGCGTGCGGGTCCTCGTCGAACGCCCCCGAGTTCATCCAGTGGTACCGACGGGCCATGCCGGTGCCGTCGTTCAACCCCTGTTGCACGACCGACCACGCGCCGTCCTTCGTGAGCAGGAAGCTGTGGTGATAGATCTGGTAGCCGTCCTGCACCGCGGCCGAGTCGACCTTCGCCGATAGCCTGCTGGCGCGCGCGAGGGGCTGGGGATCGAGCCCCCACCTCTCCGACGCCGATTCGATCTCGGCCGGCGTCCGACGCGACGTCTTGCCCTTCCCACCGGCGACGATGACTCCCACGTCGTCGGCGAGCCCGGTGAGGCCCTCCTTGAGAGCGCCGCAGGCCGTCGTGGTGACGCCGCTCGAATGCCAGTCGAAGCCCAGGACCGTTCCGAAGGCCTGGAACCACACGGGATCGGAGACGCGGCGAAGCAGGCCCGCCGGACCCTCGTTGTCCACGATCGCCAGGCTCATCTCCCGAGCCAGCCGGCGCATCCGGTCGAACAGCCACGCCGGGGCCCGGCCGGCGTGGAGCGGCAGATCGGCCCTTCCCGTCCTCATCGGGGCAGTATCGCGACCGCCTGAGACACGGAACCGCACCCGGTCGGGCCGGCCTGTGCGCTCTCGGCCTCGCAACTCCGCAGAGAGTACGTCTCGTGACCGGCCGGTGAGATGGGGCACAATCGCCCGAGGTTGGTGCCGGCCGAGTAGGAGGCTCAGTGGACGAGGAACTGTTCAGGAACCTGGTGACGACGCCGGGCATCTCGGGTCGTGAGGAGCGGATCCGGGCCGTGGTCGAGCGAGAGATCGAGCCGCTCGTGGACGAGGTACGGGTCGACCGGATGGGCAACATCATCGCCCTCCGCTCCGGATCCGGGCCGCGCGTGATGCTCTGCGCTCACATGGACGCGATCGGCTTCCTGGTGCGGCACATCGACGACGACGGGTTCCTTCGCATCTCGCGGGTCGGTGGGTTCGATCCCCGGGTCCTCGTGATGCAGCGCGTCCTGGTGCAGGGAAAAGAGGACCTGATCGGGATCATCTCGCCGATGGAGAAGCCGATCCACCTGCTGGACGAGGAAGACCGCAAGAAGAGCCCGAAGATCGAGAACCTCTTCATCGACCTGTTGCGCCCCGCGGACGAGGTCAAGGAACTCGTCTCCGTCGGCGATCCGGTGAGCCTCTACCGCGAGCCGCTGATCACGGAGAAGGTCGTCGTCGCTCCCTATCTCGACAACCGTCTGAGCTTGTACGTGTTGCTCGAAGCTCTGAAGCGGGCGACGAACACGAAGATCGAGATCCAGGCCGTCGTGAGCGTCCAGGAGGAAGTCGGGGTCCGAGGTGCCATCACCAGCGCGTACGACGTGAACCCGGACATCGGGATCGCCCTGGACGTGACGATCGCTGCGGACGTACCGGGCGTGGATGCGTCCGATCGAGTGACGAGCATGGGTAGAGGAACGGGACTCGGCGTCATGGATTCGATGGCCATCTCCGACCCGCGGTTGGTGAAGCATTTCCGTGACATCGCCGACGCCGAAGACATCGAGTACCAGCTCGACATCCTGCTCGGCGGCGGCACCGATGCGGCGGCGATGCAACTAGCACGTGCCGGGGTGCCGGTGATCACGATCGGCCCCCCCTGTCGTTACGTACACACGGTGAACGAGGCCGCTCACGTCGAGGACATCGAAGCCTCGGTTCGGCTCCTCGAGGAGTTCCTCGTGAACGCTCACGATCTGACCCTCGAGTGGTAGGAGCCCGGTCTCCACTCGGCTAGCCGCGGCCCTGAGAGTGGCGTCCCAACGCATAGGCCACCGCTTGGTCGCGCGTCATCCGGGTACCCTCCCGCACCGCACCGTCGAAGGCCTCTTCACCGACGGCCCGCCGCATGCCGGCCATCCACCGCTCGACGCGCGGCCTGTCGGCGGGATGGAGCGGCATCGCCACCTGGGTGCGTATCGCCCGCGCGGTGCCGATCAGCCGGCCGCCCCGGACCGGATCACCCTGGATCGACGAGAGGCCGGCCGCCGCCTCGAGGGCCTCGGCGAGACCCTCCCATTCCCCGAGCTCCGCGCATGCCGCGATCGCCTTCATGACCAGCTCACGGGCGCGGTCGACATTCCCGGCCTCGAGATGAGCGATGCCGAGGTTGTTCGTATTGACCGCGATCCCCCACTCGTCGTCGTTCTCCTCATCGAGCTGCATGGACTCCTCGAAGAGCGCCATCGCGCGCTCGATCTGGCCGCGGTCGAGCGCGACGAGGCCGAGGTTGCCCACCGATGACGAGGCCTGTTCGTCACCGATCTGTCTCCTGATCTCCGCGCTGCGCTCGAAGAGATCCTCGGCCGCGTCGAAGTCGACGCGCCCGCGCATCACGACCCCGAGACTGTTCAGACATGCCGCTTGGCCCGGCAGATCTCCGAGCTGGGTGTAGTCACCGAGCGCCTCGTAGAAGAGAGCGGCCGCTTCCTCCGTGTGACGCTGCTGTTCTTTCAGGACCCCGAGCAGGCGCATGGCCAAGGCCCTCGAGGGTTCCGGATCGGCCGGCACCATCGCGATCGCGCGCTCGAGCCAACCCGATCCTTCCGTCGCCATCCCGTGGGTGTACCAGTAGCGCCCGAGCAGGGCGCCGAGCCGTACGAGCGCCCAGGCGTCGTCCCGCGACCCGCCCTCGGCCCGTCCTGCGAACCACGCCAGAGCGGCCCGGAGGTTGTCGAGTTCGATCCCGACCAGCTCGGTGCGGCGATCGGAGTTGTCCTCGCGCGCTCTGTCGAGCATGTCGAGGTAGTAAGCGGCGTGGCGTTCCCGAAGGGTCGGGAGCTCGGGATCCTTCTCGAGCAGCTCGAGCGCGTAGTCGCGGATCGTCTGCAGCATCGTGAAGCGGTGATCGCCGCCGGAGATCTCGACCCGGCGCACGAGGCTGTGGTTGACGAGCGAGGTCAGCGCGTCGATGGCGTCGGCCTCCGAACCGATGACGGCGACGATGGCTTCGAGCGTCGCGCCTCCGTCGAATACCGCGAGCGCCCGGAAGAAATCCCGCTCGCGCTCGTCGAGCAGCTCGTAGCTCCAGTCGATCGTCCCTCGCAGCGTGCGGTGACGCTCCGGTGAGTCGGTCGCGCCGCCGGTCAGGAGCTTGAGGCGGTCGCCGAGCCGATCGAGGAGCGCGTCGACCGAGAACAGCTTGAGGTGAGCCGCGGCGAGCTCGAGCGCGAGTGGCAGCCCGTCGAGAAGACCACAGATCTCGGCGACCGCGGGCGCATTGTCCTCGGTGAGCTCGAATCGGGGATCTGCGGCCGCGGCGCGACCGATGAATAGCCGGCCGGCCTCAGAGCGCGCCACCGAGGCGCGCATCGGATCCTCCGGCAGGTGCAGTGGCGATAGCGGGTACTCGTGCTCGCCGCCGATCGACAGCGCTATGCGGCTCGTGGTGAGGACCTTGAGCTCGCCGCAGGAACGCAGCAGGAAGGACACGACGGGCGCGGCCGAGACCGCGCGCTCGAAGTTGTCCAGGAACAGCAGCAAGCGCTTGCGGCCGATGTGTTCGCCGACGACCTCTTTCGCCGGGCGGTCTCCGGCCACGGGGACGTCGAGGGCCTCTGCGATAGCGGTGGCGAGAACGTCTTCGGACCGCACCTGGGTGACGTCGACGAAGAAGACGCCGTCGGCGAACGCGTCGAGAGCCTCGAGGGCGGCGTCGGCCGCGAGCCGGGTCTTACCGGTGCCCCCCGGTCCGGTGACCGTGACCAGGCGGACGGTGGGTGTGCGAAGGAGGGAACGGAGGTCGCCGATCTCCCTGCTGCGTCCGACGAGGCCCCCGACATGGTGGGGCACGTTGGTCGGCGGCTGCACCGAGCGCAGGGGAGGGAACTCTTCGGGAAGCTGCGGCACCACGAGCTGCAGGATGTGTTCGGGCTCCTCGAGGTCCTTCAGCCGGTGGGTTCCGAGGTCCTTGAACCCCACGCCCGGGGGAGATCCGAGCCGCGCGCGGGTGGCCTCGGAGATGACCACCTGGCCCCCATGGGCCGCATCGCAGATCCGCGCCGCTCGGTGGACGTCCATCCCGATGTAGTTGTCGTCGATCGGCACCGGCTCTCCGGTGTGAAGACCCATGCGGACGAGGACCGGTTCACCGTGGGGCCAGTCGTGGCCGAACAGCGCCCGCTGGGCCTCGACCGCTGCCGCCACCGCGCCGGCGGCGTCCGGGAACGCCACGAAGAATGCGTCGCCTCCGGTGCCGACCTCGTACCCGCCGTGGCGGGCGAAGGCGTCCCGCAGCAAGTTGCGGTGAGCGGCGAGGACCTCGCCGAAGTCGTCGCCCAGGCGGTGGAGCAGCTTGGTCGAGCCCTCGATGTCGGTGAACAGCAGGGTCACGACACCCTGGGGAACCGCGGTCGTAACCGCTTCGCTGATCCGAGACATCGAGTAACTGTAGAGAACGGAGTCCGCCGCCGTAAGGGGGCTCACCTAGGACCGAGGGCCGGGCCCTCGAACGCATCATCCGTAAACGATGGCCTCGCGACATCGCACAGTCGGGAAGGGGGTGTGTGATTTCACGGATAGTGGACATGCCTTGGCAGGCGGCATGTCGCGGGCCAAAGTGGACACCCCTGGCGCCGAAGGTGGCCCGTGGAGCTTCGCCGTCGATGCCGTGGTCGTCGAGGGCCGCAGTTACCGGGAGGTGGCCTCGGCCCACCGGATCTCCGAGAACTGGGGCGCAAAGCTGGTCGCCCGATACGGGCGGTGGTCATGAGACATTAGGGCCAGAACCGATTCCTAGAAACGGCTATCGTCGCCGTCGGCCCAACATTCTTTCGAGCGCTCGGAGCCTGTCGTCCCATTCAGCACCCACTTTGGCTATCCATCGCGTCGCCTCATTAAGGGGTTCGGGGGTTAGTCGATAACGCACCTGCCTACCCTCGCGTTCAGCAGAAACGAGGCCGACATCCGCGAGCGCAGCAAGATGCTTCACGATCGCTTGCCGACTGATCGGCATCTGCTCGGCGATTTCCGAGGCACTTGCATCCCCGAACTCGGAGATGAAGCTCATCACGTCGCGCCGACTCCGATCGGACAGCGCCGCGAATATCGCATCTACTCGTTCTTCTTTCACCGTCTGACCCGTGCATCAAGGTGAAACAGTCCTAATCCGCGGTCTGAGTAGCCTCCGGCATCGGGTGCCGAACGCTCCCTCGAGGAGAGGGCTGGAAGAGATTCCTGAACAACCAGCAGCGTCCCGCCCTCGCTTAGTTTCAGTGAGAACCGCACGTTCGTGCTCGGACGGCCCTCAGTCTTCCCCTCGGCATCTTGCGCGAACGGCAACCATCGCAGCACGAACAGGCGCTCGGTTTCGAACGTCTCGATGACAGCCCCGCGCTCGCTTCCATCTGGGAAGCGGAAGCGGACCCTTCCTCCCCGGCGGGGTTCCATCTCGACCTCCGCTCCGAACCACTCGGAGACTTGATCCCCGTCGGTTAGCGCCTTCCAGACCTCGGCCGGCGAAGCGGGCAGCAGAATCTGTCGCTCGATCGGCTCAGGCGCCATCGAGATCACTCGTGCAACCCACAGGTTGCATATTCTCGCAAGGCCTCCTAGAATCGGTGCAACTAGCGGGTTGCAGTTTACACGTGGAGGAAAGACATGCACGGCAACCTGATCCCGGTCGTCGTCGAGCAGAGCAGCCGCGGGGAGCGGTCCTTTGACATCTACTCCAAGCTGCTCAAGGAACGGATCGTCATGCTTGGGACGCCTGTAGACGATCACGTCGCGAATCTCATCGTCGCCCAGCTGTTGCACCTCGAGTCCGAGGATCCGGACAAGGACATCAATCTGTACGTGAACTCGCCTGGAGGCAGTGCGTATGCAGGACTCGCGATCTACGACACGATGCAATACGTCAAGCCCAAGGTGTCGACGATTTGTGTCGGGATGGCGATGTCGATGGCCGCCATCCTGTTGTGTGGAGGGGCAAAGGGAAAGCGCTTCGGTCTCCCGAACGCCAAGATAATGATTCACCAGGGCTCGTCGGGCTTCGAGGGCACTCCTGCAGACATCGAGATTCACGCCCAGGAGATTCTCTCTGTTCGTCGCCGAATGATTGAGATAGTGGCCGACCACACCGGGCATTCCCTAGAGAAGATCGAGAAGGATATCGACCGGGATCGATTCATGACCTCGGCTGAGGCCAAGGAGTATGGACTGATCGACGAGGTGGTCGCGCCTCGAGGGCTCCGGCCTCTCGAGTCGTACGTACCCTCGCTCGATGAAGATTCCGGCAACGGCCAATCGCCATAAGGCACGAGCGATTCTCCAGTCGGGAAGGGGGGACTTGAACCCCCGACCTCTGCGTCCCGAACGCAGCGCGCTGCCAAACTGCGCCACTTCCCGTCGGGGACAGGTTACTAGGCCGGAGCCAGCTCCAAGAGGGTCGCCTCGGGCGGGCAGTTGAAGCGGATCCTCGCGTAGGGACCGGTGCCCAGGCCCGGAGTCACGTGCAGCCAGGCATCCCCGATCCGGAACGGCCCGCACGCGAGCCGGTTCGGGAGCGAGCTATTCGTCGTGAGCGCCCCCACCAACGGGATCCGTACCTGGCCCCCGTGGGTGTGTCCGCCCAGGATCAGATCGAACCCTTCGAGCGCCCACTGCGAGGTCAAATCGGGGGAATGCATCACGCCGATAGCGAGGTCCTCGGCGCCGCGCCGGACGTGGCCGAGGCGGTGGCGCTTCAGATAGGGATCGTCGACCCCGCTCAGCCTGATCCGCCGCTCACCGTCGGCGACGACGTGGTCCCGGTTGGTGAGATCGATCCAGCCGGCTGCCTCGAGACCGGCCCGCAGGCGATCGGTGTCGACGTGGCGCGGCCGGATCCGCTCCTTGTTGCCGGTGAAGTACTTCAGGTAGCTCTCGAACTTCGGCGCCCAGTAGTCGTGCGATCCGAGCACGAAGAAGCGGCCCAGTCGGGCCGGGACCTGGTTAAGGGCTTCCACCGCGGGTTCGATCCCCCGGTTCCCGTCGATCAGGTCGCCCGTGAACACGGTCACGTCTGGCTCCCGGCCAAGCAGTTCCGGCAGCGAGCGCAGGAAGCCCAGGACGGGCATCTCCCGCCCTCGGACATGGGCGTCCCCCAGGTGGAGGATCCGCAGCTTGGGAAGCTCGGGACGGACCTCCAGGCGGTGCTGCTGGAGCCGGAACGACCGGGGCTCGATCAGCGTGGAATAGGCCGCCAGGGCTCCCCCCACGGTCAGGAGGGTCTTAAGCGGTCGCATCGGGTCGAGGATACTTTCACGGTGAAACTCTCCCTGCGGCGGAAGATAACGGGCGGGTTCGCCCTCCTCCTCATCCTGGTGATCCTGCTGGGCTGGGTAACGCTGTCGTTGTTCGGATCGCTCCGGACGATCCAGCGCAGTATCTTCGACGAAGCCGTGCCCGGCGTCGTCGCGGTCGACGAGATCGTTCGGAGTTACACCGCCCAATCCGCGGCCGTGCGCGGGTTCCTGATCGTCAATCAGGAACGGCTGCTCGAGCAGTATCGCGACGAAGTCCGCCAGGCGGAGCGGTGGCAGGACGCCGCCGAGCGACTCTTCACCGGCGAGCGCGAGCGCGATCTCCTCGCGCAACTCATCGAGGCCGGAGACTCCTATCAGGGCCTCGTGGACGACAGGGTGATCCCCCTCGCATCCGAGGGACGCCGGGCCAGCGCCTTCCAGGTTCTCGGCAGTGAGGGAGCGTCCCTCATCTCGGAGATCGAGTTCTTGGGAAGCGAGCTACGCGCGGCCCAGGACGAGATCGTGGCCCAGACGCGGAGCGACCTCGTGGCCCGGAGCAACCAGGCCCTGGCGATCCTGTTGCTGGTCATCCTGGGCGCGCTGTTCCTCGGTTCGACCGTGGCAGTGGCCCTGCCGCGCCGTCTCGTGGCAAACCTGCAACGCCTGGTGGACGCGGCTCGCGCTATCGGGCGGGGCGACTTCAACCAGAAGCTCGAGATCAGATCTGGTGACGAGGTTGAAGAGCTTGCCCGGCGTTTCGGAGAGATGCAATCGGGCCTCAAGCGTCTTCAGCAGCTGGCCCTGCAGGATCGCGAGCTAGAGATCGCCGCGTCGATCCAGCGCAACCTGCTCCAGCGCACGCTGCCGACGACGCCCGGGATCACGATCGTACCGACCCAGCGCCAGGCGAACCTGGTCGGCGGGGACTGGTACGACGTCGACGTCGCCCACGACGCGCTGACCGTGGTCGTCGGGGACGCTTCGGGAAAAGGCATCGGCGCGGCCCTGATGGCCACGGTGGTCCTGTCGGTCTTGCGCGCCGAAAGAGGTCTCGGCAGCAACCCGCGTCGGGTGGTCGAGCGCGCCAACGATGCCCTTCGCGAAGCGACCGACCACGACTCTTTCACCACGTTGGTCTATGCCGAGGTCCAACCGGACGGTACTGCGCGGTGGCTCAACATGGGCCATCCGCCTCCCTTCGTCATCCGCGGCGCGATCGACGTCGATGACCGGCGCCGGGGTTACTTCGCGGAAGGCCCGCGCAACCGCGCGCTGGGGTGGTTCGAGGATCCGGGCCTCGCGGAGGTCGAGGTCAAGCTGCAGCCGGGGGATCGACTGGTCCTGTTCACGGACGGGTTCCTGGAGGCCAAGTCGCCCGAGGGAGAGACCTTCGGCGAGCCTCGTTTCGCGGACGCCATGATCGAGCTCGCTCAGCTGGACGCCGCCTCGCTGGGGGACGAGCTGACGGCGGTGGTGGAGCGGTACGCCGCGGGTAAGCTGGACGACGATCTCACGATGATCGTCGTGGAATATCTCGGCGCACCGGCCGAAGTTGCCGCCGAGGGGCGCCTATCCGGAGAGGAACAGTGGCACAGCAGAAGGTAGACATAGCCATCGAAGACGCGCAGGGCTACAAGGTCTTGCGCCCCAGCGGGGACCTGGACGTCTACACCGTGGGCTCGCTGCGCGACGCGATCGGCTCCATGATCGACCAGAAGACCACCAAGGTCGTGGTGGATCTCGACGGGGTCCCGTTCATGGATTCCTCCGGGCTCGGTGCCCTGATGGGAGGCGTGCGTCGCCTGCGCGAGGCGGGGGGCGACCTCGCGATCGCCTGCACCCGGGAGCAGCACCTCAAGCTCTTCACGATCACCGGTTTCGGCGAGGGCGTCTCGATCGCCCCGACCGTCGAAGAGGCCGCCAAGGGCTTCAAGGGCTAGCCCGGTCTGCCCACGCCCTGGGGGCGCAATGGGTCACAAGTAATAGACCGGCAACTACGTAAAGCGTGCAGGGGTACCCGTCCATCCGGCCCATGGCCCGGTAGCCCTGCAGGGTTAGCGGCCGGCGGGCTCTGGACTACGAAGCACATCCCTAATCGCCACGCAAGAGGCTTCGATAAATCGTCCCGAGGTGCTATCGGAATCCCGGAGGCCTTTCCCTAGGGTGAGCCATCATCAGACGGCAGATCAGGGGGAGTCTCTTGCCCGCACTGGAAGCTCTTGCGAAGGATCAGAACTGGCGCGCGTTCGCTCGCTGCGCCGACACCGATCCCGAGCTGTGGTTCTCCGTGGGAGCCGTCGAGCACAAGACCGCCAAGCGGATGTGCCGGTCGTGTCCCGTCCGGCGGGATTGCCTCAACTATGCGATGGATTCGCCCGTGGACCACGGCATCTGGGGGGGCCTGACCGAGCGCGAACGTCGCCGTATCCGCCGTCAAGCGGGCGGCGGCGACTGGCGCCGCCTCGTCGCCTAGTCGCTAGGACCTGAGACTCAGTTCCAGAAGCACGCACTCGTCGCGCCATCTCTTGGCCGTCTCCTCGGGGAGCCCCGGGATGTTCAGTCGCTTCTCCGCAACCTTCTCGGCGATCTCGTCCCACTCCGGGCCGGGCTCGATCACCCGAACGCCGGCCGGGATCTCCGCCACCTGCGCGTTCTTCCCCTTCCACCTCAGGATGACGGTGGCTTGCCGCAGCTTCTCGGCTCCGGGGATCATCTGCTGTCGTTCACCCGAGAGTACGAAGATGCGCTCCGCCTTGCTGTCGTAGACGAACCACACCGGCATGGTGCCCTCGGAGCCGTCTTCGTCCTTCCACCTGAGCCAGATGATCGTGGATTTCTTGAGGGACTCCTGCACGGCCGACGTCAGAGCGCTGGAACCGAGCGCCTGCTCGTACGGCGTCCATCCGATCGCAGGATCGACCTCGTAGACGACGTCCTTCCACGTGGTGCCGGTCGCGGTGAGAACGTACCAGCCGGCGAGGTCGAAGAACCTGCGCAGGATCCGCCTCCAGTCGTCGTCGTGCTCGTAGTAAGCCAGTTGGATGTCCCCATCGGGGCGCTCGTGGAACGAGAAGAACCAGTTGGTGTGGTCGGGAGAGATGTAGCCCTCCGCCCAGTGCACCCTCGGCTCTCCGACCTCGAGGTGTAAGCCGATGCACTCGTCCGGGATATCCGCCTGGAACGGCGTCCAGTAAACCTGGACCACCCGTCGTACGAAGGGCTCGCGAACGATGCGCAGGATGGCCTTGGCGCCGTCGGGGGAACCCGCGTCCAGGCCCCTCGATCCGAGCGCGCGGGCTACCTCCTCGACCATCCGATCGAGTCGATCCTTCCGTGACGCTTGTGTCAGAGCCATATGACCTCTAGAAGAACGGCGACTTCTCGATCGCGGGACGCAGCATGAAGACGGCAGCCGGGATGAAGCCCACCATGAACAACACGACTTCGGCGACGGCGAACTGTTTCTGCTTCTGAGCCAGTCCGGGCCAGAAGTCGAACAGGATGATCCGTAATCCGTTCAGAGCGTGGAACAGGACGGCTCCCACGAGCAGGACTTCGAACGGGGTGAACCACCACTGCTTGTAGAGGGAGATCGTCTCGTCATAGAGCTCGGGACCGAAACCCACCGCGAACGTGTCCACGATATGAGCGAAGAGGAAAGCCACTACGCCGACCCCGGTGATCCGGTGCGCGACCCACGACCATTGACCGACGCCGCCCCGGTAAACGGGTCCCTTGGCGCTCTTGCGCAGCCGCAACAGATCGACGGTTATGTAGAGAGCGAAGAGCCCCGCTGCGATGGTCATCACCGCTACAAGGGTCTCGATGGCTTTTGCTGCGATCACGCGGCCATCCTAATGGGCGACCCGGACGGTTCGGCGTCCCTGCCGGATCAGCGTCGGACGGCGGGGGCCGTAGTCGCGAATAGCTGGTCGGCGATCGCGGCGAGGCCCGGGAAGTCGACCGCTTCCTGCTCCAGATAGGGAACCCGCACCCACCGGTGTCGAGGGATCTTGCGGGCGAGTCCCTCGAGGTTCCTCTCCTCGAGCTCCACCACCCGCATGAACGCCTCCTCGTTCTCGAGGAGTTTCGCCAGCAGGCGCGCCTCCGCGCTTCCCTGCTCGAGCTTGGAGATCTGCCGCGGGCGCGCTTCGATCCGGTCTCCGAAGCGAGGGTGGACCCGGTTCACGACGAGCGCCCCGAAGGGAAGGCCGGCCTCGTCGAGACGAGAGGCGAAGAAGGTGGCCTCGGCCACCGATTGCTCGGCCGGGGACGTGATGACGACGAAGGACGTCACCTGGGAGTGGAGAAGAGCGGCCACCTCGCGAGCGCGTTGTTTGAACCCGTCGTACATCCCCTCGAGGCTGCCGAAGAACTCGGCAGTGTCGTCCAGGACTTCGGCCCCCACGATGCGCTTCACGATCCGGAGGAACGTTCCCGCCGCCACGTTGGCAACGCGCATGAAGCCGCCACCGGCCTTCATGTAGGGGATCAAGAACCAGCGGAGGACGCGACTCTCGAAGAAGTCGGTTAAGCGACGCGGTGCGTCAAGGAAGTCCAGCGCGTTACGCGTTGGAGGCGTGTCGATGACGATCAGGTCGTATCCGCCTTCTGCATGTAGTTCGTAGAGGCGCTCCATCGCCATGTACTCCTGCGTTCCGGACAGCGTGCTGGAGATGTTCCGATAGAAACGGTTGCCGATGATCTTCTCGGCCTGTTCCCGGGAAGGCGCGTACTTCATGACGACCTGGTCGAAGGTGGTCTTGGTGTCGAGCATCATCGCGTAAAGCTCGCCCTTCGCTTCGAGACCGGCGGCCGAGAACTTGCGTGCACTCACCCTGTGAGGTTCGTTCGATAGCTCTTTCAACCCGAGTGATGAGGCCAAGCGGCGGGCCGGATCGATCGTCAACACGGCGACCTTCTTGCCGCGCGTCGCTGCGTGCATGCCGATCGCGGCGGCGGCGGTGGTCTTACCAACCCCACCCGACCCGGCGCATACGATGATCTCCTTCCTGTCGACCAGATCGGAGACGACACTCACAGCTTCTCCACCTTCTCTTCGATCACGTCGGCGAGATTCTCGACATCCGGCAACGCCAGACCCGCAGAGAAGAGGAAGGGCAACTCGATCACCGGTTCACCCGTCCCCGCGCGAAGGTTCCTCAGGTGCGTCTCCTGTATAGAACGACGGGACCTCAGGAACCGCGCGTAGGAGAACAGAGCATCGAAGTCCTCGTCGTCGAGGGCCAGCCCTACCGCTTCCCCTTGTGTTCGCAGGGCGGCCCGGTCGATGGTTCCCTTCAGCTTCTTCTCTTCTTGAGGAGTGAACAGCTCCGAGTACACCGCGTTGGCGAATAGAGGTCCCTGCGCGATCTCCAGCCTTTCCTCCAGCGCGCGCGTGGTCTCGAGGGTCTCCGACACCGGCATCTCCTCTGGGAGCGTCACGAGGTGCACGCGGGCGCGTTTGGGATCGCGCAGCATCTGGACCAACCAGTCGGCTTGCCGCCGGACCGGGCCCACGCGCAACGCATCGGAGAGCCCGCTGGGAGCGGAGAGGAACGTCAACATGTGGCCCGCCGCCGGCGCGTCGACGACGATCGTGTCGAAGCGCTCCTTCGTGGTTCGTTCCTGCTCGAGGTACCAGATCTTCCCCAGGATCAGGATGTCCTTCAGACCGGGAGCCGCGGTAGTGATGTAGTCCACGAAATGAGTGCTGGTGAACGCCTTGGAGATCCGTTTCATGTGGTACTGAACCCGGAGATACTCGGCCAGCGACTCCTCGGGGATGATGCGCAGGCCCCAGATGCCGGGACACATCTTGCTGGGCTCGTACCCGAGACCTTCGGAACCGAAGATCGCGGGCAGGGTGCCCTTCTCGTCGACCTCGGCGATGCATACGCGATGACCGGCCTTCGCGGCCATGATCGCGAGCGCGGCCGACACCGTGGTCTTGCCCACACCGCCCTTGCCGGAGACGATCAGGATCTTCGGATCGAAGAACTCGTCCAGGAGCATCGGCCCTTTCTATCGCAGACGAGATCGGCATCCGTCAGAGCGCCGCCAGCCGGGCCTCGATCACGTCTGCAAGCGTGATGATGTCGGGCGCTCCCAAACCTGCCGAAAAGAGGAAGGGGAGCTGAACGATGGGCTCATCCACACCCGCCCGGAGCACCCGCAGGTGGCGGCGCTGTATGGCGCGCCTCGCCTCGAGGAAGCGGGCGTAGGACACCGCGGACGAGATGTCGTCCTTATCGAGGTCCAGGCCGGTCGCCCGGGCTAGAGCGATCATGTCCTGGGGATCGACATCGTTCAGCGCCGACAGCTCTTTCTGCTTGAAGAGCCCATCGTAGAGACCGTTGGCGAACATCGGTCCGGTGCCTACCCCGAGTCTCCCGTGCAGGGCTTCGACCGTCTCGATCGTTTCGGCGACGGGCATCTCCTCCGCGGTGGTCACGAGCGATACGCGCGTCCGCGCGGGATCCTCGATCATGTCGAGTACCCACTGCACCTGATGTCGGATCGGCCCCACGGGGATCGCGTCGTAGAAGCCTTGCGGGGCGCCGACGAAGGTGAGCATGTGGCCGGCTGCAGGAGCGTCCACGATGATCGTGTCGTAGGTCTGATTGGTCCCGCCCTTGGCGGGCCCTTGTTCCAAGTACCAGATCTTGCGGATCACCAACAGATCGTTGATGCCGGGGGCCGACGTCGCCAGATAGTCGACGAAATGGGTGCCGGTGAACACGTGCGACAGGCGCCGCATGTGGTACTGCAGATGGAGGTACTCACGAAGGGCGTTCTCCGCGGTGATGTTGAGTCCCCAGATGCCGGGCGACAGCTCGGTCGGCTCGTAGGAGAGATCGCCGTGTCCGAAGAGACGTGGGAGGGAGCCCTTCTCGTCCACCTCGGCCACGCACACCTTCCGACCGGTCCGAGCCGCGATCACGGCGAGGGCGGCGCTCACCGTCGTCTTTCCGACGCCGCCCTTGCCCGAGACCACCAGGATCCGGGGAGCGAGTAGCTCGTCGACCTTCATGAACCTGACTAGTCCCTTTTCGTTACGACTTTTCGGACATCGCCCACCTAATCGGGCTGGCCTGGCTCAATCTTCCAGCCCCACCGGCCGATACGTAAGCGATAGGTGTCGAACCGATCCGAGGAGCCAACCATGATCCGCCAGCTCAAGCCCATCCTCATGGGCGCGATCTTCACCCTCGTGGCGATGGGCTTCGCC
Organism: Actinomycetota bacterium; assembly: GCA_009380005.1. Lineage (GTDB taxonomy): Bacteria > Actinomycetota > CADDZG01 > CADDZG01 > WHSQ01 > WHSQ01. The sequence continues at coordinate 23,549 of WHSQ01000012.1, forward strand.
TATGCGCTTCCCCATGCGGTCCAACTCCAACCCCTGAGCGACGACGGGACCGAGGAGACGCTGGCGCTCGAGCCCGAATGCCCGGTCGACGAGGAGACCCCCGAGGATGGGTCCACCGGCGAGGAACCCGTCGAGGGCGAGGAACCAGTCGAGGAAGAGGCACCGCTCGAGGACGAGGAACCAGTCGAGGACCAAGCACCGCTCGAGGGCGAGGAACCAGTCGAGGACCAAGCACCGCTCGAGGACGAAGACACCGAAGATTGCGACGTGGCCGAGGAAGAGGAGCTCGTCGAAGCCGAGGGTGAGCACGACGGCGAGGCCACCAACCACGGCCGGGTCGTCCGGGTCGCAGCCCACTGCGACGTCAGGGGCAAGGCCCACGGCGAGCTGGTGCGATCGATCGCCCAGGACAAGGATGCGACCGTCGCGGACGCCGAGGCCGCCTGCTCCGAAGCCATGGCCGCGGCCGAGCACTCCGGAGGCGGCGAGAGGGGCGGGAAGCCCGATAAGGCGGAGAAGGCCGGCAAGCCCGATCACGCCGGGAAGGGCGAACCCTCCGGCGGCGAGCCCGATGGCGATTCGGATCAGGCTTCGAGCTCCGATCCCGCCGCCGGTTCCCACGGCAAGGGCAACGACGAGGGCAAGGCCAAATAGGGCAACGCACGTCCGCTCGGCTGCGCGCCGGGCTCCGGGGTCTGGGACGATTGACCCGTGGGCATCGTGCGACGTGGATCGCGAGCGTTCCTCCTGGCCGGCTTGATGCTGGGTCTGATCGCCGGTGTGGCGGGTTCTCAGCCGAACCGAGAAGTCGACCTGGTCGAGGTGCGTGGGGTGATAGACCCGCCGACGGCCGATTACCTGCGCGCTCAGCTCCGTTCGGCCGAGGAGCGAGACGCGCACGCCCTCATCGTCCAGCTCGACACACCGGGGGGACTCGACTCCTCGATGCGGGACATCATCCGCGACGTCGCGGCGTCGAGCGTTCCGGTGGTGGTCTGGGTCGCGCCGAGGGGAGCGAGAGCCGCCTCCGCGGGGACGTTCATCGCGATGGCCGCACATCTCGTCTTCATGGCCGAGGCCACCGAGATCGGAGCTGCGAGCCCGGTCAATCTCGCAGGCGGTTCCGATGACACCCTGGACAAGAAGGTGACGAACGACGCGGCCGCCTTCATCGAGGAGTTGGCGCGGACGCGAGGTCGCAACGAGGAGTGGGCAAGGTCCGCCGTGACCGAGGCTGCCGCCATCGGCGCGACCGAAGCCGAAGAGATCGGGGTGATAGACGGCAAGGCTTCATCTTTGAGAGCGCTTCTCGAAGCGCTCGACGGAAGAACGGTTGCTCTCGCCGATGCCGAGGCCGAGCTCGACACCTGGGATCCGGCTCAGCCTGGACCGAACGTGGCCGTGAACTTCAAAGACATGGGCCCCTTGCAGCAGCTCCTGCACATCGTCACCGATCCCGAGATCGCCTTCCTGCTCCTTCTCATCGGGTTCTTCGGCCTGATCTTCGAGCTCTACAACCCCGGGATAGGTCTGGCTGGGATCCTCGGAGGGATCGCGTTGATCCTGGCCTTCTACTCCCTTTCGGTCCTGCCCACGAACTGGGCCGGCGTCCTGCTGATCGCACTGGCCGTCATCTTCTTCTTGGTAGATCTTCACGTTGCGGGGCTGGGAGTGTTCACCGTGGGTGGGCTCGTTGCGTTGGTCGTCGGCGGCCTGATCCTGTTCTCCGGCGCGCCCGATGCCTTGCGATTGAGCCCGTGGGGCATCGCCCTCGGTGTTGCCGTTTCGCTGCTGTTCTTCATCTCGGTGATGACTGCAGCCTTGCGGGTGCGTCTGCGCCGTCCGATCACCGGTGAGGAAGGCATCGTGGGCGAGGTGGGGGATGCGCAGACCGATATCGCTCCCGAGGGGACGGTCATAACGAAAGGCACGCTGTGGCGCGCCCGGACCATGGAGACGGGGATCGCAGCGGGATCCAAGGTCAAGATCATGGCGAGCGAGGGCCTGGTCCTGCTGGTGGAGCCCCTGCACGAGAAGGAGGATCGGCCCGCATAGGCGTAGGCTCCAAGCGACAACGAGCGGGGAGGCTTTGATGGGTTTCGCGATCGTAGGTGTGCTCGTCTTCTTCGGATTCATCCTGTTGGTCAGCGCCATCCGGATCGTGCAGGAATACGAACGAGGCGTCATCTTCAGGCTGGGTCGCGTCGTCGGGGCCAAAGGGCCGGGCCTGTTCTTCATCATCCCGTTAATCGATCGGATGACGAAGGTCAATCTCCAGATCGTGACGCTGGATGTGCCGCCACAGGATGTGATCACCCGTGACAACGTCACCGTCCGCGTGAACGCGGTCTGTTACTTCCAGGTGTTCCATCCCGTGAAGGCCGTCGTGGAGATCCAGAACTATCTGTTCGCGACGTCGCAGATCGCGCAGACGACCCTGCGGGCGGTGCTGTCGAAGGTGGAGCTGGATCAGATCCTTGGTGAGAGGGATCGCCTGAACCAGGACCTTCAAAGGATCATCGACGATCTGACGGATCCGTGGGGCGTGAAGGTTGCGCTGGTCGAGATCAAGGACGTCGATCTGCCAGTCGAGATGCAGCGCGCGATGGCGAAGGGCGCCGAAGCCGAGCGTGAGCGGCGGGCCAAGATCATCAACGCCGAAGGTGAGTTCCAGGCGGCCGAGCGCTTGGCGCAAGCGGCCGAAGTCATCGCCCGTCACCCGATCGCTTACCAACTGAGATACCTGCAGACGGTCACCGACGTGTCGTCGGAGAAGAATTCGACGTTGGTCATCCCGATCCCGATCGAGTTGCTCGCGCCCTTCCAGGCCGCGTTCGGTAAGGACCTGTCGACGTTCTCTCCGGGAGACGGGAAGGCTCAACCGAAGAACGGAGGGGGCTCGTCCCCATCGAGCTGACCACCACTGCGCCCGGTGCGCAGCCCGACCCGCGGTAGGGCTCGCGGTTGCGTGCTCCATCTGGAGGCCGGCGTCGATCGTTGCGTCTCGCTCGCATCGTCGGCCAAAGGTTGCGGGTCGACGCTCCGACGCCCGGATTCGCACGACTGCTCGCGTTCCAGGCGACCGGAGCCGCCGGCGACGCTCTGATCGCGCTCGCCCTGGCGGGCTCGCTGTTCTTCTCCGTTCCCGAGGCCGATGCTCGAGACAGGGTCGCGCTGTACCTGCTGCTGACCGTAGCGCCCTTCGCCGTCGTCGCCCCACTGCTTTCTCGAACGCTGGATCGCCACCGCGGGAGTCTGCGCATCGCGGCGGTGCTGACCGCGCTCGGTAGAGGGACCTTCGCTTGGTGGCTGACGACGCGGCTGGACAGCCTGCTCTTGTTCCCGATCGCCTTCGGGTTGCTGGTCCTGTCGCGAGCGGTCCTGGTCATCCGGGGCGCGGCACTCCCGGACCTGGTACCGCCACAGATGTCCCTCGTCCAGGCGAACGCGTCACTCTCCAAGATGAACGCCTTGGCGGGGATGGCCGCGGTGGGGCCGGGTCTGCTGCTGATGCGATCCGTGGGCCCGGGCTCGGAAGCGATGTTCGCAGTGCTCGTCTTCTTCGCCGGGGCTCTTCCGGCGGCGCTGATCCCCTCGCAGCGGGGTAGGCGCTCCAGGGAGCAACGCAGGGAAGCCCGCGGCGTCGCGTACGGGGTGGAGCTCCGTCAGGCACTGGTTGCTATCGGCGGGATGCGACTGCTCGTTGGGTTCCTGGTGTTCCACCTCGCGTTCGCCGTCCGGCGCGAGGACCTGGGCTCCATCGGCCTCGGACTGTTGGTGGGTGCCGCGGCCTTCGGCTCGCTGGTTGGAGCCCTCGTCGCACCGCGTCTCCGCCGGGTCCTGCGCGAGGAGGGGATCCTGGCCGCCTCTCTCGGTATCGCCGGGCTCGTCGGGATCGTGGCGGGTCGATGGTTCTCACTCCCGACGGCCGTTCTGTTGGTCTTCAGTTTCGGCGTCGCCGCCGGCGCGGCGAAGGTCGCGTTCGACTCGATCGTGCAGCGAGAGACGCCGGAGGGAGCGAGAGGGTGGGCATTCGCCCGGTTCGAGGCGCGCCTGCAACTGGCGTGGGTGGTCGGGGCGGCCATCCCCCTGATCGTGCCGATCCCGTCCGGCCCCGGGGCGGCAGCGGCGGGTGTGATCGCCAACCTGGTCGGTCTCCTCTACATCCTTGCTCGGCGGCGCGTGCATCAGCGCAGGGCGCTGCGAGACCAGTCCTGACGTAGCATCGCCGCACGGCGAGTAGGGAGTGTCGATGAATATCGTCTTCAACGGTTCGCAGCGACCCACTCTGGGAGCCGAGATCGAGGTACAGGTCGTCGACGAGTCCGGCGCGTTGGCAACCGATACGGCCGCGACGAAGATCCTCGCCGAGCTGGACGAACCCACCGGTTTCAAGCACGAGCTACTCGAGTGCACGATAGAGGTCATCACCGACGTCTGCGACACCGTGGACGACGTGCGCAAGGACATGGGCACCAAGGTCGAGCGCCTGATCGACGTCGCTGAAGGTCAGGGCTACCGCATCATGTGCACCGGGACACACCCGTTCTCTCCCTGGGCCGACCAGACGGTCTCTCCCGACCCGCGGTATCACCAACTGATCGAGCGCTGCCAGTGGGCCGCTCGACGACTCCTCATCTTCGGTGTTCACACGCATGTAGGTGTGGGGTCGGGCGAAGAGGCGATAGCGATCTCCAACAGCCTCGCGACGTTCATCCCGCACTTCCTGGCTATCTCATCGTCGAGTCCGTTCTGGCAAGGGCGCGATACCGGGCTCGCCTCGGTGCGGTCCAAGGTGTTCGAATCCCTGCCGACCGCGGGGTTGCCGTACCAGCTCGAGAACTGGGGTCAGTTCCAGCGTTTCATGCGAACGCTGATAGGGGCCGGCAGCATCCGTTCGATCCGCGAGGTGTGGTGGGACATACGCCCGCATCCCAGCTTCGGCACGCTGGAGCTGCGTATCTGTGATGGCACCCCAACGATGCAGGAGCTGTGCGCGTTGGTCGCGCTATCGCAGTCGATGGTCGTGTGGTTGGGCGATCGTTACAACGCCGGCCACGAGCTCCCGCGCCATCAGGCGTGGACGATCCGTGAGAACAAGTGGCGCGCAGGCCGGTACGGGCTGGAAGCGGAGATCATCCGCAACGAGGAGGGCGACTTGATCTCGCTCCGAAGATCGATCGGCGATCTGCTCGAAGACCTCCATCCGATCGCCGATCGCCTTGGTTGCGCGGGCGATCTCGAAAACATCCACAGGATCCTCGAACGCGGCACGTCGGCCACACGCCAGCGGGAGGTCCATCAACGGACGGGACGGCTGAGTGCAGTGGTTGAGGCCCTGGTCGAAGAGATGAAGAACGGTGAACCGGGCCCGTTGCCGAGCGACGACCTAGTGGGAGGCGCCGTAGGCCGAGGTGAACCGCTGACGGGCGAGATGCGCGCGCCTTAGTCCGGCGCGTGGGGGCCGAGGATCCTCACGTCCCCCCGGCGGTGCGTTACGCCGATCGCGTCGAGCCACTCACACAACGGCACCGCGTACTTGCGACTGGTCCCGAGCCGATCGCGGATCTGGGCGACGGTCGCGGGTCCTACGCTACGGATCAGGCCGGCGACCAGCTTCTTCGCCGCGTCCGCGACGTCGGCTGCCAGGTAGAAATCGCCGATGCGGACTATCGCGCCCTCATCGCTCAAGGCTCGGAGCAGGGCCGCATCGGTCCCGAGTTCCCTCGTCGGCGGAGGCTCGAAGCGCGCACGGCGAAGTATCCCGATGATCTCGTCCCGCTGGGCTCGCTCCTCATCGCTGAGCCCCACCCGATGAGAGCTCAGACGCACGTAGCCGTCATCCTGCTCGACGTCGTCGGCGCGTTCCAGGAGGCCCTCCAGCACCTCGGGTTCGATCGCCAGTCGAGCTCGAAGCGCTTCACGAGCCATGCCCCGTTCCAGTCGATGCGTCTCGTGGTACGCGCTCAGTTCGTGTCGCATCCCTTCGAGGAGCTCATCGAGTCGTTCGTGGGTGACGAGCCACGGCCCTATGCGCGGGATGTCGAAGCCCGTGGGGTCGAGGTTGAGCTGTGCTTCCACTCCGTCGCTGCGTAGGAGGCCTATCGTGGCCACGTATGCATCGAGGGCAGCCGCGTCGTCCGAGGCGAGGGCGGCCAAGAGGTCCAACCTCAGCGGATCTCTCTTGGAGGTCGGGGTGGCCATCGGGTCGAGTACGCGTCCTCCTCCGATCGTCAGCACGCGGCCGGCGTCGCGCAACACGAAGCGATCGTCGCGCGTGAGCGGGAGTGGGTCCTGCAACCGCAGTTGGGCGAAGGCGCTCTCTCCCGAGCGAACGCGATCGGCCCCGAGCAGCTTGAGCTTCATCGGCATCTCTGCCGAACCCGCGTACAACAACGGCGAACCCTTGTCTCCGATGATGAGGTCTTCTCCGGTTCGAAGGTGTGGGATGACATGGAGTTCCACGTCGATCAGACGAGCGGGCACCCACGAACCGGGCCGCACGACGGCGTCACCGCGCTTTGCTCCTCGTCGCTCGAGTCCCGCGAGGTTCAACGCGACACGGTTGCCCGGCCCGATCGAATCAACCTGCTTCTTGTGACTCTGGATCGCACGGATGCGCGCGCTGCGTCCTTCGGGCGCCAGCTCAACGGCGTCGCCGACGGCGAAGGTTCCTCCCGTTGAGGTTCCGGTGACCACCGTTCCGGCCCCCGAGATCGTGAACACCCGATCCACCCACAGCCGGGGCCTATCGCTATCGACCGGGGCTGGTGTCGTGTTCACGATGGAGTCGAGGGTCTCGACGAGTTCCGGGATGCCTGCGCCCGTCGCTGCCGAGCAGGCGACGATCGGCGCGTTCGCCAGTAACGACTCCGATAGGCGCGCCCGCACGTCGACCTCGACGTGGGCGAGCGTTGGGTGGTCGACCAGATCCGACTTCGTCAGAACCACGACTCCCGACGAGACGCCGAGGACGTCGATGATGGCGAGGTGCTCGGTGGATTGAGGCTTCCATCCTTCGTTGGCCGCTACGACGAAGAGACACACGGTGACGCCCCCAGCCCCCGCGAGCATGTTCCGGACGAAACGCTCATGACCCGGTACGTCGACGACCCCCACCTCGTTGCCCGAGGGGAGCGCGAACCACGCGAAGCCAAGATCGATCGTGAGGCCCCGCCGCTTCTCTTCGGCGAAGCGGTCGGGATCCATGCCCGTCAGGCGCTGGACGAGGGTGGATTTCCCGTGGTCGACGTGACCGGCGGTCCCGATGACCTGCATGAGAGCACGATAGCCACCACGGAGCTCACCCGGGCCCGGGAGCGCTGCAGCTCCCCTCTTTTCAGGTGCGTGATGGTAACCAGGTAGTCCTAAAGAACTAGTCCCGGCACGCCGATAACCGACCTACCAGAGCGGACACCGCTCGGGACAGAGCCACGAGGCTTCGCCGGGACCTCCCCCCGGCCGAGCCGAGGGAAGAAGCGACCCCCGCCCCCGGTCGCTTCTTTCCATTCGGGGGCTCGGAGAGGTCCTTGGAAGTCTCCCAGCGACGGGCGTGGCTCCGATCCTCCCGGTCGATGGGCAAGGCTCTCCGGTCAGAGTTCTGCCTTGACGTCGGAGGGCACGAGACCGCGTACCCTGGCCAGACGTAACTGGATCTCCAGTACGAGGCGGGACTCCGCATCCTGGACGTCCAAGCCCGTGAGCTTGCGGATCGAGTCCAGGCGATAGCGCAGGGTATTGCGATGCACGTACAGACGGTCTGCGGCCTCGTTGAAGCGGCGAGCGTCCAGATAGGTCTGCAAGGTCTCCAGGAGTCGCGTGCCGTGCTGCACGTCGTGCTCGATGATCCTCTGTATCTCGGTGACGGCTTGGCCTCTCTGATCGAAATCGATGGGCTCGAGCCACGCGTACACACCGAGGTCCGAGAAGTCGATCACGCGGTTCGGTCCGTGCTGTCCGTATCCAACTAGAGCAGCCCATCGCGCTTCGCGGTAGGAACGGAAGATGCCGTCGGTGCCCGTCAGGATGCGACCGGCACCGACCATCACATCGCCAAGGCTTAACAGGCTGCGAGCCCGGAGGAGCAGGCTTGACGCGAGCCGGTCCTTGTCGAGATCGATGCTGGCGATCGACTCGATCGCGACCACCACGTCGTCGAAGCTGACCACGGTGCCCAGGGGGTCATGACTCATGAGGTCGGCCGCGACGAGTTCCTCGAGCTTGCGCGCGATCTCGCGGGACGGAGGGGCCAGCGGACCGACAACCAGAACACGGAACGAACCAGAGAGATCCAACCCGGTGTCGGTCGTCTCGTTGGTGTCGATCTCGGTGCGTCCACCACGGTCGAGGATCGCTCTCATCAGCCGGCGCCGGCGCCGTTCAGGATCGCCCGAGCGACCGCGCAGCCTCGGGTCCACGCGGAGCAATGGTCGCAGGATGTCCGGCCACTCGAGGTCGCCGGGAACGATCAGCACGGGGAACGGACCCTCGCCCTCGGGCAGCTTGTCGGGCGGATCCTTCAAGGTCCGTTCGTGGAGCAGCACGCCGGCAGCTCCGAGGGTTTCCAGCTTCTTGGCAAGCCGCGTGACCGCCGTGAAGGAACGCCCCGCGGTCCCTCCGAAAGCGACGACGAGATCACCGGCGGACACGCGCTCGAGATCCTGCCGGTCCTCCACGAAGACAAAGCGTTTGAGTCCGTCGAGGAACAGATCCACCGGGATGCTCCGGGCCGAGAGGAATAGCTTGTCGCCCTTGAGTCGCAGTCCCCAGGCCGTCGATGCCACCGCTACGCCCCCGTCCTTCGCCCGAGTCGTCGCCGCGTGGTGGTGCCTAGTTCGAAGGTTCTCCGTCACCCACGGGGCTCCTTCGCCAGGATCGGACTTTTGGTGCATTTCCCCGAAGGGTCTCCCCTCCGAGCCCCCGGATCTAGGAGGTGATCGCCCGTCGGATCCGATCGGCGACGAGATCGTCATCGCGCGGATCGATCGAACGCAGATCCAGCACCAGCCTGTCATCGGATATCCGAGCGACGATCGGCGGCGAGCCGTGCCGTAGCCGGCGGTCCAGATCGCTTACGGCGAGATCGGGGGCCTGGATCGAAAGGGCCCAGGAGCTCAGGCGCTGTCCCGGCAGGGAGCCTCCCCCCGTGACCGCGTCCGAGGCGATCGCCTCGACCTTGGCCCCGCGCTCGAACAGGTCGGCCAGGCTCCGACGAAGGGCTTCGGCCCGCGTGGCCAGATCCTCGGATGAAGCCAGCGCCATCGTCCAGAACGGGAGCTTCCGGTAGGTGTCCGTGAGGTAAGACGCCATGGTGGACTCCAGGGCCGCCAGAGTCATCTTGTCCACGCGTATGGCCCTCATCAGCGGGTGCCGCTTGATCCGATCAACGAGCTCGCGGCGACCGACGATGATCCCGGCCTGGGGCCCACCCAGCAGCTTGTCTCCCGAGAAAGTCACCAGATCGGCTCCGTCTGCGAGCGCGACCTGGACCGGAACCTCCCCGGATAGCCAGGCCTCCTGCTCGTCGGTCGCCAGCAGTCCCGAGCCGAGATCGTGGATCAGGGGCAGGCCATGACCGTGCGCCAGGGTGGCGAGCTCACGCGACGAGACGGTCGCGGTGAAACCCACGACTCGATAGTTGGAGGGATGGACCTTCAGGACGGCCCCGGTATCGGACGAGACCGCTTTCTGATAGTCCGCGAGGTGTGTCCTATTTGTCGTGCCCACCTCGACGAGCCGCGCCCCCGACGCGTTCATCACGTCGGGGATGCGAAACTCACCCCCGATCTCGATCAGCTCGCCGCGGCTGATCACGACGTCGCGTCCGGCGGAGAGCGCCGCCAGGCTGACCAAGACCGCCGCCGCGTTGTTGTTGACGACGAGCGCTGCCTCGGCTCCCGTGACTTCACACAGGATCTCCGCCGCGTTCTCGTAGCGATCTCCTCGTCTCCCCCGCTCGATGTCGTACTCGAGGTTGGAGAAGTTGGAGGCGACGGCGGCAACGGCGTCCAACTGATCGTCCGACAGAGGAACGCGGCCCAGGTTCGTGTGTATCAGTACGCCGGTGGCGTTGATAACGGGGTGAAGACGCGCCCGTTCAGACAGCGACAGGAGCTCCCCGGCCTGGGCGACGATCGTGTTCTCGTCGACGTCGTTCCCGTCCAGGATGAGTCCTCGCGTCTTATCTATGGCGCGTCTGGCTGCGCGCACCATGGATCGGTGCGGAGCACGGGGGCCGAGCAACTGCACGACACGCTCGACCGAAGGAAGACTTCGGAGCTTGTCGCGGTCGGGACTCATGTTCAACCCCTTCCGGGGCCGGCTTCAGGGTTGGGATGGATTGAAGCTGAGGATCCGTCTGCGCATCGCCTCCTGGATGGCGGACACGCGGTTATTCACATGCAGTTTGGAATAGATGTTGGCGACATGTGTCGTGACGGTTCGCTCCGAGATCTGTAGTCGACTGGCGATCGTCTTGTTGGGCAACCCTTCGCTCATCAGTTTGAGGATCTCCCGTTCCCGGGGAGTCAGCGGCTGGTAGACATCGGAAACGTCCTGGCTCTGGTAGCTCTGGAACTCCGATAGGACCTGGAAGGCCAACGACGGATCGAGCTTGCCTTCGCCTTGCGCCACTGCCTTAACCGTGGTGACGACCTCGTCCAGTTCGGCCGACTTCAGCAGGTAGCCAGAAGCGCCGGCCTTCAACGCATCGAATACGAACTGTTGCTCGTCGTGGCCGGAGAGCACGACCACGCCCACCTTTGGGAACGCGTCCTTGATCTCGCGGGTAGCCTCGATGCCATCCTTGTTGGGCATCACCACATCGATGATCACTACATCCGGAACCGTTTCTTCAACCAAAGCAAGCGCTCGGGTCCCATCGTCGGCCTCGCCGACGACCTCGATGTCGCTCTCGGATTCCAGCATGGTCTTGATGCCGCGGCGCAGGAGATCGTGGTCGTCGATGAGTACGACCCGCACGTTGTGGTCTTCAGCCATACAGGGATGATAGATGGGAAGTGGCCGGATGACTATTCGAGGGGGGCAAGTTCGTGACGGTCGAGCCTGAAGACCCTCTGAAGAGGCCCGAGGTTCGCTTCGGCGTGGGCTGCCTCGTCGCCCTTGCCGCGATAGCGGGCTCGCTCATCCTCGTCTTCCTCGTCGCGTTCGCCCTTCAGCCGCCCGCCTGGGTCCAGGTCCTGCTGGGGGTCGCCTTGATCGCAGGAGGTGCCGTCCTGGGCCTGCTCGTGGCGAAGGCGCTCGGAGGTCCCGAAGGAGGGCCCGCGGGGCCCAGGAAGCTGCCCCAGGACGGGTCCGACGCCCCGCGGGGGTAGGGGGGCCGGACGCACGAACCGCCCGAACGAGCGGTACGAGCCGGGTTTGTCGCTTGACACGCCGGGTATTTTCGGGGGGCTCGGCGCCACGGCGGAGCCGGGCGCTCAGAGGAATAGACGGCCCCGTGGCCCCGTTCGTGCCTTGGGGAACCGTTGAGACCGAGCAGTTCCTTTTTACCGCTTCGACTTCCCGAAGCATCTGGAGGAGGGATCGACCCTGTCTGTGGCCGAATCCATCGAAGAGATGGACTGGCAGGAGCAAGCGGCCTGCCGCGATCACGAGAATGTCATCTTCTTCGGGCCGGAACAAGGTGAGTCCGAGCTCGAGAGACAACCGCGCGAGGCGCATGCCAAATCGATATGCCAGCGGTGTCCCGTCGCCGAGCCCTGCTTGGAGTTCGCCATGGAGTCCAACCAGAAGTACGGCATCTGGGGCGGCCTCAACGAGAAGGAGCGGGCCTCCCTGAAGCGGAGACGTGCACGTGCCCGCCGGGCCTCATGACGCCCTAGCGGTGGCCGCCGCTCGCCAGACGCTCCGATATCTCGCGGAACTTGCTGACCGGGATCAGATGCACTCCATCGAACGCGCCTGACTCCCGCAGGGTCTGGATCTGATCCATCGCGAGGTCTATCCCGATCTGGGGGTCGTCGTCCAGCTTGTCGATGATGCTCTGGGGGATCCTTACGTCCGGCAGTGCCGCGTTTATCCGCTGGGCCATCCGCTTGTTCGTGAGGACCAAGACACCCGCGTACATCTTCCCGTCGTAGTCGACCTGATCGCGCCAGCGGATCAGCCTTTCAGTAACGAAACTTATCTGGACGAAGATGAATTCAGCGTGGGTTCGCCACGCGAGCGGGCGGCCGGGTCGGGCGACGGTGCCGATCCTGAAATCTGGGAACCCCGAGAAGAGGGGGCCGCTCCCGAAGCTCTGGACCTGCTGCAGCATGCCGCGTACCGTCAGATCCTCCGTCCGGCGGCCTTCCTTGGGGGGGTCCCCGTAGACGAACAGGAAGTGGTTGACGCCGTAGGCCGCAGCGGTGAGAAGGTCGCGTCGGAACCCGAGCACGTTGCGATCCCGGGCGTTTATGCAGGCGATCGACAAACCGCCCATGTACGAGACCTCATGTGCGACGGCCACGCTCGAGACGGTTGCTCGCCCGAGGTGGTTGTCCGGGATGAGGAACGCGTCGACGACGGGGTTGAGCACCTCGATCTGGTTGCGCACGTGCTCGATGTCCGGACGGCGCGGCGGCTCTATCTCGCACAGGACGTGGAAGCCCTCCCGATCGAGGAATGAAGGTGGTGCCTCCGGGGGCGGTGGAACCATGCTGCTGGACAGATCCATCGCATGGATATACCAGGGCTCGGCCTAGTGGGCGTGCGTCGGGCAGACGGAGACGAGTCGTGCCCCGGATCTAGGTGGGCGACCCCGCAGGGGTCTCGAAGCTCTCGCTACCTGCGACGTTCACGTCGTGACCGGCCGAATAGGAGTACTCGTCCGACTGAGCCTTGCCTCGCAGCTGGTCGATGACGCCGTTGAACAGGCCGTTCTTATACGCGTAGAAGGCCCCCGCACCGGCCCCGACGATCACAGCGGTCTTGCCCAGCCGGGCCCAGAGCGATGGTTTCTGTGGCTGGCGCCATTCCTGGATCTTCTCGATGCCTTCCTTCACGGCCACGGCCGCAAGAAGCTTCTTCAGGGTCGGATTCATCGGCACCTCCGAGGTCGGTTCATCACGTCGTCACAACCTACCCGTGCCGGCCGGGTCGCACACCCTTGAACGGCTGTTCAAAGCCCTCTAACGCTCAGCCAGTTCCACAACGCTCATGCCTGGGGAAGAATGGGCGCCGTGATCCTCTATCGCGAATTCGAGACGAAGACGGGGGGCCGCCTCGACGCGCTCGATATCACCCGAGAAGTTAGCGAGGTAGTCCAGGAGGCCGGTATCTCGCATGGGAACGCCTTGGTCTTCTCACCTCACACGACGTGTTGCATCCTCGTCGCGAGCCGGGGCAATGGAACGACCCATTCGCTGGCGGCCGCCATGGAGAGGCTCGCGCCGGAAGGGGCCTATTACGCTCACGACGATCTCGACATCCGGACCGAGAACCTCGTGGATGACGAACCGGCGAACGCTCCCGCACACATCATCCACATCTTCATAGGCAAACCGTCCGAATGTCTTCCCGTGATCGACGGGCGGGTGCAGTTGGGCGACGGGCAGCGGATCTTCTTCGTCGAGCTCGATTCGTCACGCTCCCGTCGCTACACGATCCAAGTTGTTGGCCAGTGATCGGCCCCTCCTGGCTGATAGACGACGTTCTTCGGGTTGAGGATCTCATCCGGTCCGTCGCCGGCTCCTCGTTGCATCCTCTCGTCGCCGAGCCGGCCCTCCACCTGATCAAGGCTGGGGGCAAGCGTCTTCGCCCTGCTCTGGTGCTGTTGTCATCGCGGGCCGGCGAGGCGGGTAGGCGCGAGACCGATCTGGCGGCCGCCGCGGTGGAGATGGTCCACCTGGCGACCCTGTATCACGACGACGTCATCGACGAGACCGAGACCCGCCGCGGGGTGCCTACGACCCATGAGAAGTGGGGGATCGAGGTGGCGGTGCTCGCCGGCGACTATCTGTTCGCATGCGGATGCGCGTTAGGAGCGGACGCGGGAGGCGAGGTTCCGGGCGTACTCGCTCGAGCGATCGCCCGGGTCTGCGAGGGGCAGATAATCGAGACGGCGAACCTGAACGACCCGCGCCGTCCGGTCGGTCATTACGTGGACACGATCCGGGCCAAGACGGCGGAGCTCTTCCGCGCTTCCTGCGAGCTCGGTGCGGCAACATCCGATGCTGCACGCCACCATCGGACCACCCTGGTTCGCTACGGGGAGAACCTCGGGTTGGCGTTCCAGATCATCGACGACCTGCTGGACCTGGTGGGCGACCCCGAGGTGACCGGAAAGATTCCCGGGACCGACCTACGCGAGGGCGTGTTCACGGCTCCGGTGCTACTCGCCTGCGAGCGCGATGCTTCGCTGGTAGCCAAGCTGGAGGGTGGCGTCCGGGATCTCGACGAGCTCCTCCCCGCGGTCCGAGCTTCGGGCGGGGTCGAAGCGGCCCTGGAGCTGGCAGGGGGGTACGCGGAGCAAGCTCGCGCCGCCCTCGACGGCCTGCCGGAGACGGAATGGACCGCGGCCATGCGGATGATGATCGACGGCGTCCTCGCCCAGGTCGAAGAGAAGGCCGCCTGACCACAGGCTAGGCTCGCGCCGTGACCGATGATCTGGAGGAAGTGCGCCGCCGGGCCCGAGACGACCGCAAGCTGTTCGAACGAGCGGCCCAGGTCCTGGCCGAGATCGATCGCTCCCATGGGCTGACGGATGACCAGGCGGACGTGCTCGCCGCGCTCCGGATCCGGGTGGAAGGTAAGGAACGCACGTCACTCGAAGATCTGCTATCCGTCACCGGGGACATCGGCGCGAAGAGGGATCTGGGCGAGGTGCTGTCGGGGCCCGAGCAGACGGGGCCGGACTGGCCCGACATAGAAGAGAAGAAGAGAGAATGGCCCGGCCTCTAGCTCATTCGTCAGGATCGCGATCCTGGAGATAACGCTCGAGCTCCGCTGCGATCGCGTCGCCCGAAGGCAAGCGAGCATCGCCGACGTTCTCTTCCAAGATGATCTGGTCCGTGCGATCTTCCAGGAGTTGCACGTATGCCTTCACGTCTTCGTCCGATGCCACCATCTCGCCGACCTGATCCTCGTAGGCCGCGGTTGCTGCCTCCAGTTCTCCCAGGTCCAGGGAGGTGCCCACGAGCCGAGTGGCCTGGTCGACGAGCGCCAGAGCAGCCTTCGGGTTGGGCGTGACTGCCAGGTAGTGAGGGACGGCGGCCCACAGGCTCGCCGACGGGATGCCGGCGCGGGCACAGGCGTCGTGGAGCACGCCGACGATCCCGGTCGGGCCCTCGTACCGAGAGCGTTGAAGCCCGAGACGCGCGACCAGGTCACGGTCGACGGCGGTGCCGGTTATCTGTACCGGTCGCGAGTGCGGGACATCTGCCAGTAACGCGCCGAGCGTCAACACGAGACCCACTTCGTAACGCTTGATGACATCGACGATGTACGAAGAGAACATCTTCCATCGCAGGTTCGGTTCCGTGCCCAGGAGGATGATCACGTCGCGGTGGCTGTTGCCCGGAACGGCCATCGAGAACTCGTTGCCCGGCCACGTTATCTCCCGGCTCTCGCCGTCGACGAGGCGCACCTGTGGCCGGACGACCTGGAAGTCGTAGAACTCTTCCGGATCGATGCTCGCGAAGCGCCGGGCGCTCCATCGCTCAGCCATGTGACTCGCGGCGAAAGAGGCCGCTTCGCCGGCATCGTTCCATCCCCGGAAAGCTGCGACGAGTATCGGGTCGCGAAGAGTCTCCGGCGGTTCCTCCCACGAGATCCGTGCTGCGTCGGTCATCGCGCTCTAGGCTACTCGCATGCGTGACGTTACCTATTGTCTGGCCGGCACTGCCCTCGGGGATCTGTTCGTCGCATCTACCGAGCAGGGCGTGTGCACCGTTGACTTCGAGCCGAACTCGCTCAACTGGATCGATCACCTGGCAGGATCGACCATCCGCAAGAACCAGCAGGCGGTCAAGCCCATCGTCGACGAGATCCAGTCCTATCTCGCGGGCGAGTTGCAGACGTTCACCTGCGATGTCGATCTCACCTTCGCGACCGCATATGCACAGCGCGTGCTGCACGAGTTGCGCAAGGTTCCGTTCGGAGAGGTTACGAGCTACGGCCAGCTTGCAAGGCGCATCGGTAGCTCTCCTCGCGCCGTCGGAGGAGCCGTGGGCCGTAACCCGATCCCGATCATCGTTCCGTGTCACCGAGTCTTGGCCGGGGATGGCTCGCTCGGTGGTTTCTCAGGCGGACTCGATCGCAAGCGCGCATTGCTCGCGATCGAAGGACGCGTGGATCTACCGGGTGGATGGTTCAGCGCCCGCGCCCCCGAGGTGGCGCAGGTCTAACCGGTGCCCGCCAGCGACTCGCGTTTGGCGATGTGTCGTTGCAGCTTGCGCTTGATGCGTTGTAGCGCGTTGTCGATCGACTTCACGTGGTTGCCCAACGCACCGGCGATCTCCTCGTAGGACTTGCCGTCCATGTAGAGACGCAGGACGTCGCCTTCCAGTTCGGTCAGGTTCTCACGCATCGAGTCGCGGATGGCTTCGATCTCTTGGGCCGAGATCACGAGCTCGACCGGGTCGGCGACGCTTGGCGGCATCATCAGACCGTCACCCAGCGAGCGCTGCTCGCCGTCTCCTCCGTCGTACAAGGGCGCATCCAGAGAAACCGAAGAATTGAGGGGTCGGTGCTTGTTGCGGTTGGCGGTCTTGATGGCCGTCAGGATCTGGCGGGAGATGCAGAGTTCGGCAAAAGCCCGGAACGGAGTCTCTTGTTGGAGATCGAAGTCACGTACGGCCTTGTAGAGGCCGATCATGCCCTCCTGCACGACATCGTCCCGGTCTGAGCCTGCCAGGAAATAGGAGCGTGCCTTGGAGCGGGCGAAGTTGCGGTAGCGGTTGAGGAGCTCGTCGATGGCGCGATCGTTGCCTTCGCGCGCCCGCGTCACCAGCTCGTTGTCCTCGAGCTGGTCGAGCTCGACCTGGTCCGTGGACCCCTTTTCGCCCGTCATAAGCAAAGCTCCCATGCAGGCCGACCGCCTAGTTGCCTGCCGACCATGCGCCACGCTTGAGCACAACCCCCGACTCATTGTACGAGTCGTCTCGTCTGACACTCTCCCGGGGTGGCGCTGTCTACGAACATGCCCAGCCGGGGCGTCCCGATGCACAAGGGAACATGGAAGAACCTACCACCCGCGTCGGGGTCCTCCCGAGGCGCTCAGAGGGTCGGCTTCGTCACCATGAAGAGGATGATGACCACGACGATCACGCCGAGGATCCCGCCGCTGATCCCACCGCGCCTCGCCGCCTGGCGGTACTCGTGGCTATCAACGCGCCCGGCTTCGGCGAGCGAAACCTGCCGGCGCAGCGCCGGCGAATACCCCGCGACGGCCACGATGACGAGGACGGCGTAAAGGACGAGCGATGCAGCGATCCAGAACGTGCTGAACGGGATGCCCGCCTCCCACACCATCGCCAGCCCCAGCAGCAGGAGAAGCCCGTAGGCGGGGTTTGCGATGCGATCGTCCAAGAACTTGATCCCGCGCAGGACATGGGGCGCGTGCTCCGGTTCCTTGGCCACGCGTGCGAGCCAGATCCCGTAGGAGGCGTTGAAGCCCACTGCCACCACTGCGAGGAGCACGTGCAAGAACTTGAGGAACGAGTAGAGGGTCAGTTTCACCGGCGCGCTCCTTCCTTGGGCAGTTCGGCCGTTGCTTCCAAGCCGCTTCCCCTCGTCGGGTCCTGATGACCAACGTCCCGAACTCTCAGCCCAGCTGCCGAACTGTTCGTCTGTGGGCCGTACATCAGCTTGCCGATTCCTGTGGCGAACTCGAGTAGGGCAGACGGGACCTCCCCTATGACTTAACTAACCGCTCGATCGCCGCGGTCGCCTCACGAACCATGTCCTTCTCCCCTTCGATGCCTTCGGCGACACAGTGGCGGATGTGGTCGTCGAGCAACCCCACCGCGACTTTCTTGAGGGCGTTGGAGGCCGCGGTTATCTGGGTGAGGATGTCGATGCAGTAGTCATCGTTCTCGACCATCCTCTGCAGCCCACGCACCTGACCCTCGATCCGGCGCAGCCGCCCGAGGACGTTCTCTTTGTGCGGGTAATAGCCACGTTCCATGTTGCTCCTCCTCTGCGGTCAGGCCGCTTGATAACCGGCGCCCGCGATCGCGGCACGCACGGCCTGATCGTCGAACTGATCGCCACGAACGGCGACCGCTTCGCGTTCGAGATCGACCTCCACCGAAGACACCCCGGTCACCTCATTGACACTCTCGCTGATGTTCATCACGCACGACTGGCAGTGGATACCCTTCACCGTGTAGATGGTCTCGCTCATGTCTCCTCCCTCCTCGGTCTTCGATTCGTTCCTGATCGTCCGAAGCGCCGCAGGCGCAATGAGTTGGTCACTACGCTGACACTCGAGAAAGCCATCGCCGCGCCCGCCACGATCGGGTTGAGCAGGCCAAAGGCGGCTGCAGGGATCGCGGCGACGTTGTAGCCAAACGCCCAGAACAGGTTCTGCACTATCGTTCTGTAGGTACGGCGCGAGAGGCGGATCGCGGTCGTGACCTTGCGCGGATCACCGCTCATCAGAGTCAGATCGCTCGCCTCGATCGCGACATCGGTGCCCGTGCCCATCGCGACACCGAGGTCGGCTTGGACGAGCGCGGGTGCATCGTTGACGCCGTCACCGACCATCGCAACGGTCTCTCCAGCTTCTTGCAGACGCCGCACCTCGTTCACCTTGTCCTGGGGAAGAACCTCGGACAACACTCGGTCAAGTCCGAGGCTGTGCGCGATCGCATCGGCTGTGCGGGAGTTGTCGCCTGTGATCATCACAACCGACAGCCCCATGGATCGAAGCTCCGAGACCGCCTCGCGAGATCCGTCCTTGATCGTGTCGGCGACCGCCACGACGCCCTTTGCCTCGCCTCCCCAACCAACGAACACCGCGGTCTTGCCCTCGCTCTCCAAGCGCTCGGCCGATTCCTCCAGGGTTTCGGCGATCACGAGTCCTGCTTCGGCCATCAGCTTGCGCCGGCCGACCCAGACCGTTGTCGCGCTGTCGGTCGCGACGACGTCCCCGCGCACGCCGTAACCGGCGAAGGCCTCGAACGATGCAACCTTTGCGACCTGTCCGCGCCTCCGAGCGGCTTCTCGTATCGCCGCTCCGATCGGGTGCTCACTGTGGGCCTCGACAGCACCCGCGAAACCAAGAACGTCATCTTCGTCGACCGGCTCCACATCGGTCACGGACATCTCACCCCGAGTCAGGGTCCCCGTCTTGTCGAAGACGATCGTCGTGATGTCACGCGTGCGTTCGAGCACATCGGTGCTCTTGATGAGAACGCCGAGGTCGGCCCCTCGTCCGGTCCCCACCATGATCGCGGTCGGGGTTGCCAGTCCGAGGGCGCAGGGGCACGCGATGATGAGCACCGCCACTGCCGCGAGCAGGCCCTCGCTAGGTGTGCCTCCCACCAGGGTCCATCCGACGACCGTCGCGAACGCGATCCCGAACACGACGGGCACGAAGATCCCTGAGATGCGATCGGCAAGACGCTGGATCTTGGCCTTGCCCATCTGGGCTTCCTCCACGAGCCTGACTATCTGCGCGAGCACCGAGTCGGCGCCCACGGCGGACGCGCGGATCGTGAGCACGCCGGACGCGTTGACGGTCGCGCCCGTCACTTTCGTGCCTGGGCCCTTGTCTATCGGAACGCTCTCACCAGTCAGCATCGATTCGTCGACCGCGCTCGAGCCGCTGAGAACGTCACCGTCTACCGGGACCTTCTCGCCCGGCCGGACGCGCACCACGTCTCCGACCATCACCTCGTCTATGGGCACCATCACCTCAGCGCCGTCACGAACTACCCGTGCCTCCTTGGCGCCGAGTTCCAGTAGTGCGCGTATCGCCTTGCCCGCGCGTCCTTTGGCTCGTGCCTCGAGGTAGCGGCCCAGCGAGAGAAAGGCGATGATCATCACGGCAGTTTCGAAGTAGAGATCCATCTCGCCAGTGGCTAGCTGATAGACGCTGAATCCAAAGGCGGCCAGTGTTCCGACCGATATCAATGTGTCCATGTTGGCCGTCAACCGGCGAGCGCGCCGGGCGGCCTCTCGGAGGAACGGCCACCCGACCCAGAACTGGACCGGGATCGCGACCGCAAGCATCGCGCCGCGCAGGGTGTCGTTGGCCATTGCGTCGTGACCCATCAACATGGTGATCGCCATGAACGCCGCCGCCGGAGCGACCGCAAGCACGCGGATCAACCATGTCCGCTGATCGCGCTCGTATGGATCGACGGCGATCTCTTCGGCGTCTCGTCGCCCGCCATCGATCAACGAGAGGTCGTAGCCGATCGCGTTAACAGCCGCGATCAGTTCCGCGGCGTCAACATCGGGCTCGGCCGTGACCTCCGCTCGGTTCGTCGCGAAGTTGACGGCTGCGCCCGTAACACCCGGCCGGCCACGGAGGGTGCGTTGCACGCGAGCCGCGCACGATCCGCACGTCATCCCTTCGACATCGAAATCGAGGGTGCGGTTGTCGCCTTGCACCGTATGGAGCTCGCCGCTATCCATCGTCGTTTACCATACCCCCCCAGGGTAACAGGCACAACCGGTTGAGATCCGCCGGAGACCCCGAGCGTTCCCCTGTCGAGCGCCTGTGGCGGCTTTGCTCTGGGCCAACCCGAGTTGACAAAGGGATACCCTGGGGGGGTATGGTACGTTGAGCAGCCCAGCTTGGAGGATGCGAGTGAAGGAGATCGCCCGGATGGACCACCAGGAGTCCCGCGGCGCAACCCACGGCCACGATGCTCTGGCAGCCCAGACGGATCACCCGGCCCCGGAGGATCACCGCCATCACGAGCGCGGCCACCACGGTGACCACGGCGATCACGGTCACCACGATCCGGCGCAGTTCCGCGATCGCTTCTGGGTCACGCTGGCGCTGACCGTTCCGGTCGTCTTCTTCAGCGAGATGTTCCAGGAGCTTCTTGGCTATAGCGCCCCCCGGTTCCCCGGCGGCACGTGGATCTCGCCGGTCCTCGGCACCGTCATCTTCATCTATGGCGGGTGGCCGTTCTTGACCGGCGCTGTTCAGGAAGCTCGCTCTCGCGAGCCCGGGATGATGCTGTTGATCGGCCTCGCGATCACCGTGGCCTTCGCCGCCAGCCTCGCGACCGAGTTCGGAGCCTTCGACCTCGACTTCTGGTGGGAGCTCGCCGCGCTGATCGCGATCATGCTGCTCGGTCACTGGCAGGAGATGAAAGCGATCGGCCAGGCCAGCAACGCGCTTGCCGCGCTGGCTGAGCTGCTCCCCGACGATGCCGAACGAGTCACCGATGAAGGCGTGGAAACCGTTTCTATCTCCGAACTAGGAGAGGGCGACGTCGTCCTCGTCCGCTCGGGCGCAAGGATCCCAGCAGACGGCCACGTCATCGACGGATCTGCCGACGTGGACGAATCCATGCTTACGGGAGAGTCCCGCCCCGTCGGCAAGAGCGAAGGCGATAGCGTCACCGCGGGCACAGTCGCGACCGATTCCGCCATCCGAGTCGAGGTCGACGCGGTTGGCGAGAACACCGCGCTGGCCGGTATCCAGCGTCTGGTCGAGCAAGCGCAAAGTTCCAAATCGCGGGCCCAGGCTCTTGCGGATCGCGCCGCCGCCTTCCTCTTCTTCGTCGCGACCGCCGCCGGGTTCATCACGTTCATCTCGTGGACGATCTTCGGCGAGCCGCGTGGTGCGGTCGAGCGGACCGTTACCGTGCTCGTGATCGCCTGCCCCCATGCCCTGGGTCTGGCGATACCGCTCGTGATCTCGATATCGACAGCGTTGTCGGCTCGCAATGGGATCTTGGTCAAGGACCGCCTCGCGCTCGAGCGGATGCGCGATATCGATGTCGTCCTGTTCGACAAGACGGGAACACTGACCGCAGCGCAGCATGCCGTCACGGGTGTCGCCTCGACGCATGGCGATGACGATGAGGTTCTCGCGCTGGCGGGCGCGGTTGAAGCGGACAGTGAACACCCACTGGCACGAGCGATCGTGCGAGCCGCCAAGGACAAAGGAGACCTTCCGAAGGCGACGGACTTCCGCTCGATGACGGCTCGGGGAGTCGAAGCGTCGATCGACGGTCGATCGCTAGCGGTGGGCGGACCGAAGTTGATGCAGGAGCGCGGAGCAGACGTGCCCGGAGATCTGCAGGACGAGATCGACGGCTGGAAGAAGCGCGGCGCCGCGGTGCTGTTCCTATTGGAGGAAGAAAAGGTGCTCGGTGCGTTCGCGCTGGAGGATCAAGTGCGCGAAGCGTCACGTGAAGCCGTGGACACGCTGCACGCTCTCGGCGTCAAGGTCGCCATGATCACGGGCGACGCGCAGCAGGTCGCGGCGGCGGTTGCCGACGAACTGGGGATCGACGAGTACTTCGCCGAGGTCCTGCCGGAGGACAAGGACTCGAAGGTTGCGGAACTGCAGGAACGGCGTCACCGGATCGCGATGGTCGGGGACGGCGTCAACGATGCTCCCGCTCTTGCTCGCGCCGATGTCGGGATCGCGATCGGTGCCGGCACCGACGTGGCGATCGAATCGGCAGGTGTCATTCTCGCCTCTGACGATCCAAGGGCGGTAGTTGGTGTCATCAAGCTGTCGAAGGCTTCTTATCGAAAGATGGTCCAGAACCTAGTGTGGGCGACGGGGTACAACGCGTTCGCGATCCCGCTGGCGGCGGGCGTGATGGCATGGGCGGGCGTGACGTTATCGCCGGCAGTGGGTGCCATCCTGATGTCGTTGTCGACGATCATCGTGGCTGCGAATGCGCAGCTGTTGCGACGGGTGGATCTGCGGCCGCGGGCCGCCTAGCAAGAAGCGAGCTGAAGCCGGTGGCGTGGCAGTGTCTGCCGTTGGGCGGAAGACCTGCGTCGGCTGCGCCTAGACGCTAAGAGGGTCGCGAGGTCGATCGCGTCGGGGGGGGGCGATCCGACGACCGGATCCGAGCCAGGCTTCACGACAGGCGGGCCGCGCGTTGCTGCTGCTTGCGCCACCCGTAGCGGGTCAGCCCCGTCGGTTTGTAGATGTTCAGCACCTGGATCACGAGCAAGATGACCAGCCCGATCCCCGGATGGCTCAGGTCGCCCCCAAGTGCCTCGAGGGTGGCACCTTCAGCTTGCCGCGCGATGTCGGCCGTCGAGCTAACGGTCGGCATGTGCAAAAGCAGGACCGTGGTGGCGAACAGCGTGAGTACGAAAGAGATCAGGACCCAGTAGTGCCGGAACAAGCCCCATTTGGTACCGAGTGCCATGACAAGCCCGCTGACCAGGGACGCGAGGGCGAGCGGAACGATGACGTACCAGCCGATGATCTCCATCGTGGTCCAGGCCGCGCGGATCGTCTGGTCTTCGTCGGTCGTTATCGCGGTAAGTCCGAGGGCGAGGTACGCGACAACCGTTCCGATCCAGCCCACCGAGAACGTGAGATGGATGGCGAGCACGAACTTGCGAAGCCCCGGCTTCATTCTCACCGTCGATGACGCGTCCTAGAGACGGGGTTGGACGGGAGAGGTGTGTCCTCCCTGCTCGGGGCCTCCCAGCGAATGACGTCTGGGACCGTGCTCGCCCCCGGCGATCGCCATGACGAGAACTACGGCGACGATCACGATCGCCACGATGAGGGACACCTTCACCCACTTCGGCCTAGGGGGAGGCGTGGGATCGGACGAGCCTGGTTGATCGACCATTCATATCC
Source organism: Actinomycetota bacterium (assembly GCA_009380005.1). Classification (GTDB taxonomy): domain Bacteria; phylum Actinomycetota; class CADDZG01; order CADDZG01; family WHSQ01; genus WHSQ01. The sequence continues at coordinate 47,301 of WHSQ01000012.1, forward strand.
TCCTCGCCAGTCTTCCCGACGTACTTTTACGTTACACTATGTCTTTGTCAAATCAGTGTGTTCCTTAAAGGACGCTACGTATACTTAGCGGATGCCGAGATTATGGAGCGAGACGATCGACGCCCATCGGCGGGAGGTTCGCGACGCGATCCTCGACGCGACAGTCGCCCTCGTCGAAGAGCACGGGCTCTTGTCGGTGACGATGTCCCAGATCGCCGAGGCATCGGGGATCGGGCGCGCAACCCTGTACAAGTACTTTCCCGATGTGGAGACCATCGTGCACGAGTGGCACGAGCGGCAGATCGGCCGGCATCTCCAGGAGCTCGCCGCAGCACGAGACCGGGTGGTCGGCGCTCCCGAACGTTTGTTTGCGGTCCTCGAGACGTACGCGCTGATCGCCCAGGGTTCGCGTGGCCATCATGATTCTGAACTCGCTGCCGTCATGCACCGCGCCCATCGGGTCGCTCACGCCGAGAACGAGGTGCGCCGGATGATGAAAGAACTTCTGAAGGACGCGGTCGACGCGGGCATGGTCCGTGGCGACGTCCCCCTCGACGAACTAGCCACGTACTGCCTCCACGCGCTCAGCGCCTCGAACAGACTTCCGTCGAAGACGGCGGTCCGCAGGCTGGTCGAGGTCACGCTGAGGGGCTTACGTCCTGAGTAGAGGCCGACGCATCAAGACCGCCGATCGCCACATCCAAAACGCGTATCGGAAGGTCGGCGTGTCGACGCGAGCACCAGTGACGCTGATCGCCATGGAGCATGGTCTCGTGTCATAAGGAGAACCTCGGGGCCCGATCCGAAGCCCACTCCCAGTGGACCAGGGGTGAGGGTTGGGGAGAATTCCCGATTTCCCGAGCGCGGCGACGACCGTAACTTCCATTGCATGTCGAGAGCTCACCGGTCGGGAACGGGGAGTCCTACCAGGGGCGAAGCCACACGCCGGGTTTGGCTCCTCTGCGCCGTCGTCGCCAGCCTGGCGCTCTCGGCGCTCGTGGTGACTACGGCATGGGGGGCCGACGCTCGGTTCCGCGCCGCGACCCACTGGCCATGGCTGCTTACCTGCCTCCAGGTTCTCGCCCTCTGGTCTGCCGGCACCCGACGCAGGTGGGGGTGGCTACTAGGCGCCGCCGTACAGCCACCTTGGATCGCCTATGCGGTCGTCACGGCCCAGCTGGGCTTCATCCCGGGGTGTGCCGTCTCGGCTGCCGTACAGACCCACAGCTTCCTGGCGAGAACGTCACCTGGAGGAGGGCAAAAGCTAGGCTTACATGCATGGCCGCCGTGGCGAGTTCGTGGCCGGCAACTGGGACTGGGCCGACTGAAGGTGCTCGCGAGGCCGCCACGGACTTCCGTTGGCTGGACGCCTACGAGGCGCTGAGCCAGATCGATCGGGAATCCGCGCTGGCGGCGGAAGATCTGGAACTCTTGGCGACTGCAGCCTTCCTCCTCGATCGCGGCGAGGAGTGCCGGCATGCGCGACTGGCGCGCAGGCAGGTGCGGATCACCGGCCGGTGTCGTCGCCGCCTGCGAACCTGTAGCTCGCCTGGACGATCTGCGCCACAACCTCAAGCTCATCTTCATCGCGCGGTCCGAAGACCATCACTGCCGCTCCAGATATGAGGCCCTCGCGCGCGGCGGGATGAAGCTCGCCCCATCCCTTAGCGATCACTTCGGCGGCGTCGCCTTCGGAAAGCATCAGGTGAAGGCTCCCATCCGTGGGTGGGTGCAGGTGGGCGAACTCGCCTTGGACCAAAAAGGCTTCCGGGCGGTCCGGAGGATCTTCGAGAACGAAGGCGCGCGCGCCGGGGACCGAGATCCGGCTGGGAGCAACGGTGACGCCGGACAACCGCGTGATCCGCTCGAAGAGCAACTCCTGGAGCTCCACCGGAGCATTCTGATCGAGCTGCGTGTGCGGCATCATCGACCCGGTCCGTGGCTTGTCTCCCCGCCGCTCAGGTAGTTCTGCCAAGGGTCGATCCGCTCTTTGCACCTGCTGCTCACCCCGGCTCTCTGCGACGGTGGTTCCCTTGAGTTGGTCCGCACGCCTGGTTTCCCGGCGCCAGAGCTCATAGTAGTGGCGAGGAGTTGGTCCGTTCCTAGTCCCCAATAGATCACGGTCCCAAGACCGCGGCGGGAATCACAGCAACGCCATCGTTCATCCGCATCGATCAGAGCCGGCCACCCACCGATGACGACTTCGGTCGCGTAGTCGGGCACCCCAAGCTCACACGACGCGGGTTCAAGCGGTTCGCCATCGAGAAGGCTCGCCAGCGACACCGTGCCGGAGGAGCGCCCTCGTTCCAGCATCGTCATCGTCGCAGGCGCACGATCGAGAATCGGCCGGCCCCACTGTGGCGGCGCGCGGCGTCTGCGGGGCGGGCGGAACCGGTCAGCAAGAACTGCCCCGGCTGGCCACGGTCGTCCACCATGCGTCGGGCTGCGTTCCACAGCGTCGGTACCACCTGCCATTCATCGATAAGGCGGGGGGTCGGGCCCTCCGGCACCAGTCGGGGGTCGATTTGGGCGGCCACGACGGCCTCCTGATCAAGGTCGAGAAGTACCTCGCTGGCGGCGTGCTGGCGCGCCGTCGCGGTTTTCCCGCACGCCTTGGGGCCTTCGATCGCGATGGCGCCCATGGCCACGAGATCGGCAGCGACCTCTTCGTCCACCACCCGTGGTACGTAGCGCCCCGTACCCCCGCTCCCGAGACTCCTGAGCCCCCGCTCCCGAGACTCCTGAGCCCCCGCTCCCGAGACTCCTGAGCCCCCGTTCCCGATCATTAGCATGTGCTTGTTCCGACATGGTCCGCCATCCGGTTTACGATCCTGCATAGTGGAACGGGATCTCTCGCGGGAGGTGGTGGCCGTGAACAGGTTCCTCGCATTGTTCGTCACGCTGGGACTTCTGCTGACGGCATGTGGAGGCGACGGCGGCACGGGTGGTGGAAATGGAGCAGAAGAAGAGGAGGGGGGATCCATCAGGGTCGCCCTTGGCGACATCGAGTCCATCGAGACCCTGGCGCTCTTCATCGCCCTGGAGCGAGTTCGGGAACGTGGCGTCGACGTGCAGCTCAACGAGCTGGCCGACGAGGACATCGCCAACCAGGCCGTCGTCGGCGGGCAGGCGGACGTCGGGCTGGGAGCCCCCTACAGCCTCATCGAGGGCTCCGGAGCGCCCATAAGGATCATCTGTCAGTTGCAGAAGGCCCTCTTCTTCCCGGTCGCCGATGAAGCGGATTACCCGAACTGGCAAGCGATGGATGGCGAGACGCTCACCGTTCATTCGCGGGGATCGACAACGGAGGCGATGGCAAAGCTCATCGAGCAAACCGAGGGCATCGAGTTCGGAGAGATCAGCTTCGTGGCCGGTTCCGAGGTGCGTGCTACGGCGCTCCTGCGCGGGAACGTCAAGGCCACGATCCTCGACATCCCCAACAAGAACTACGTCCTGGGCCAAGAGCCCGGCCGGTTCCACGTCCTTCCGGTCCCCGAGATGAGAGCCAGCGACGAGACGATGTTCGGCAACGTCGAGTGGCTGCAGCAGAACGAAGAAACCGTCCAGATCCTGCTCGAGGAGATCCTCACGGTGTGGCGCTCTATCAATGAGGACCCGTCGTTCGTGGCCGAGGAGCGCGAGCGGCTGGGACTTCTGCCCGACATCCCCGCCGATCTCGAGGAAGAGCTCCTGCCCTACTACGAGCAGGCCGGTGAGGAGGGGCTCCTCACGGAGGATTGCGGGGGCACCGAAGCGGCGGAGGAGGACTTCGAGTTCTACAGCCTCGCCGGTCAGCTTGAAGACGACCCCGAGAGCCTCCAGGTCGAAGACTTCTGGCACCTCGACCCGCTCGAGCAGGCCCTGGAGACCATGGAGGAGGGCACCGGCTAGGACGTGGGGACCAGCACCGAGGGCACGACCGGCCACGCCGGGCCCAAAGCTCGGGGTCGGCGCGGCGGATCCCCAACGAAGGCAGGCACCATGAGCGCCCGGCCGCGGTTGCTCTCGTGGACCCTGAGGATCGCTTCGATCGTGTTCGTGTTCGCCCTGTGGGAGTGGGCGGGTCGGATACCCGTGAGCATCGCCTTCCCCACGTTCACGGCAGCCATGTCCGCCTTCAGGGAAATGATCCTCGACGGCACGTTCGCCTCCGCTTACGCCGAGACGATCGGTCCGCTGCTCGTGGGCGTTCTCCTCACAGCGCTCGGCGGCATGCTGGCCGGGCTCGTCATGGGACTGTCCCCCAAGGCCGAGTGGCTGGGCCTTCCCTTGTTCATAGTCCTCCAGGCGTCGCCATCCGCAGCGATCATTCCCCTCATCACGTTCATCTACGGGATCGGGTTCGCCGCCAAGGTGTTCGCCGTGGTCCTGCTGAGCGCGCCGGTCATCGTCCTCAACTCCTATCGGGGGATCCACAACACCCCGAGATCGTTGCTGGAGATGAGCGAGGCGTTCCTCGCCAACCGTCGTCAGCGGATATGGAAGATCGTTCTCCCGGCGGCGAGCGGGTTGATCTTCGCCGGCCTCCGCCTCGGTATCGCCCAGGGCTTCACCGGGGCGGTGCTGGCCGAGTTGATCATCACGCCCACCGGGGTCGGTGACCTCATCACCTTCTATCGGTCGGGAGCCGACTACGACTACATGTTCGCTTCGATCTTCTCCATCGTCCTCTTCGCAAGCGTCAGTCTGAGCCTCCTGCAGAAGCTGGAGCAGCGCATCTTCCGTCCCGAGATGAGGCCGACATGAACCACCCTCACACCGATACCGGCCCCCGAAGCACTGCCGAGCTCGCCCCTGAGCCCGCCGTTCGGGTTCAAGACCTGACCAAGGAGTACCCCGGAGGCATCCAGGCTCTCGACAAGGTCACCTTCGACATGCCCAAGGGCGAGCTCACCAGCATCATCGGGCCGAGCGGCTGCGGTAAGACGACGACCCTGAAGATCATCGCCGGCCTCATCGAGCCGAGCGCGGGCGAGGTGATGGTCTACGGGAAAGCGGTGAGGGGGCCGGGTCCCGAGCGAGCGTTCGTCTTCCAGGAGTTCGCGCTCCTGCCGTGGGCCACGGTGCTTCGCAACGTGGCATTCGGGCTCGAGTTGCGCGGCGTCGGTAAGAAGGAGCGAGAGGACATGGCGCGCGAGTACATCGTCAAGATGAACCTCGCCGGCTTCGAGGACGCCTACCCGCACCAGCTGTCCGGAGGGATGCGGCAGCGGGTCGGCCTGGCTCGAGCGATGGCCGTGGACGCAGACATACTCCTGATGGACGAACCCTTCGCGTCGGTGGACGAGCAGATCCGCCGAAAGTTCCAGGAGGACCTCCTTCATCTGCTCAGCGTCGAGAAGAAGAGCGTGGTCTTCGTCACTCATTCGATCGAGGAAGCGGTCTACGTGTCCGACCAGATCGTCATCCTCACCCGGGGCCCGGCGCACGTTTCGAAGGTCGTGCGGCCCGGGATCGATCGCTCGGGCGACTCCCAAGAGATCAGACGTAGCCCCGGATACCTCGACTCCGTTGAGAACATCTGGGATGAGCTCCGCGAGTACCTGGAGGAGTAGGCGATGACCCTGTTAGGCCGCCGCATCCCGATGGCCTTCTCGCTGGCGATCTGGTGCCTCGTCTGGGAGGTCATCGGCCGCATGGAGGTGATCTCCCTCATCCCTCCCTTCACCGAGGTCTTACGAGCTCTGTTCGTGGTCACGCCATCACAGGACTTCAAGACTGCGGCCACGATCACCTTCCAAGCCTTCGCCATCGGGATGGGTCTAGGGCTGGTCGTGGGCATCGTGATGGGCATCCTTATGGGCCGGATCAGGGCCTTCGGTGAGCTCATGGGGATGTGGGTGAACATCTTCGAGAGCTCACCGCTGACCGCCATCGTGCCGGCCCTGATGGCGATCCTAGGGTTCGGTTTGCCGACCATGATCGTCACCGTCTTCCTGTTCTCTGTATGGGTCATCGCGCTGGACACTCAGGTCGGCGTGGAGCGCGTCAACCCTTCTTTGATAGAGATGGGCCGCTCCTTCGGAGCGAACAACCGGATCCTCTTCACCAGGATCGTCTTCTTCGCCGCTCTCCCAGAGTTGCTGGCCGGCATACGCCTCGGTCTGATCCGAGGGTTGAAAGGTGTCATCATCGGCCAGCTGCTGATCGCGGTCGTTGGGGTTGGCTACCTGTTCGAGCTCTACTCCCGGAACTTCCTGATGCCGGAGTTCTGGGCCCTGCTGATAGTCATCTTCGGATTCGCGTTCATCGCGTCGGAGATCGTCGGGTACTTCGAGCGGAAGGTGTCCTTCTATGCAAAGAGCCGTTGAAACCGTTGCCGGATACGTCATCCCTCCGCCGGCCGCGGCGACGGTGCCGGTCGAGGATACCGACGAGGTCTTCCCCGTATGCCGGATCTTCTGCGTCGGCCGCAACTACGCGGAGCACGCCATGGAGATGGGTCACGATCCCGACCGAGAGCCGCCGTTCTTCTTCACCAAGCCGGCCGGAGCCGTCGTACCCGACGGAAGCACTCTCCCCTTCCCTCCTGCGACCGAGGAGCTGCACCACGAGATCGAGCTTGTCGTCGCGCTGGAACGAGGGGGTGCCGACATCTCCCCTCAAGATGCCCTCGACCACGTCTACGGGTACACCATCGGGCTGGACATGACGAGACGGGATCTTCAGGCACAAGCCAAGAAGATGGGACGCCCGTGGGACATGGCGAAGGGCTTCGATCGCTCCGCTCCTATGAGCGCCATCCGTCCGGCCGCAGCGATCGGCCATCCCGAGAGGGGAGCGATCTGGCTGCGCATCAACGGGGAGACTCGCCAGGAGGGTGACCTCGCCCAGCAGATCTGGAAGGTCTCGGAGACGATCGCCTATCTGAGCACCCTGGTCGAGCTCCAGCCGGGGGACCTCATCATGACCGGCACCCCTGCGGGCGTCGGCTCGGTCCAGCGCGGCGACGGCCTCGAAGGCCACATCGACGGCGTCGGAGACCTCACCGTCACCTACCGGGCCTGATCGCCGGTTCCCCCCGGGGGAGCCCCATGGAGCCCCACAGCGGCTTCGTAGACGGTGTCGAAGAGCGTGTGGCCGGCTCGAGATGCGCGCGGAGTCGTGTCCCTCGCGCGCCGCGAACGCCGGCGACTATCTGTTGGTCAAGCGGAAGAGGTCATTCTCCTAAGCACGTGGCATCGCGTCCCGTTCCTTCGATGGATCGTCTATGGATCGATCGGCGCCGCGTAGCCCACGCCTGGCGGCGATCTTCCCGGCGATGAAGTCGGCGTCGCGGCCGACGCCGTGGATCTGCTCGGAGGAAACGGAATACAGGAACTTGAGCCCGATGAAGTAGAGGCCCGGCTCGGATTCGACTATCCCTCGCTTGTGAAGAGGCTCCTGAGGGCCGAGCACGGGGAGATCGATCCACGAGAAGCCGGGGTGGAATCCCGTGCACCACACGACGTTGGCGACATCCACGGTGCGCCCGTCTTCGAGTTGCGGCGATCCGGCCTGCACGCCGGTCACCCGGGGCACACGTTCGACGCCCATAGTCTTAAGGTCTTTGGGCTTAACTCGGATCAGAGGTTCGCCGGTGGAGATCATCTTGGGACGGGCTCTCTTACCGATCGGAGTCCTGATCGTTAGCACTCGGTGAAAGAGGATCCGGCCGACGATCGGCATCAGGACGCGGGCAACAACACTTTCGGGCCGGAAGGGGATCGCGCCCGTGCTTGGACCCGACAGGAATACCTTGCGGGTCCGCGCTACCTCGATGGCGATCTCGGCCCCAGAGTTACCGGCTCCGACGACGAGGACATCTCCCGCTTGAAGCTGGTCCGGGTTCTTGTATTCGGCAACGTGCAACTGGACGATCTCCGGATCGAGTTCGGACGCGAAATCGGGAACCCGCGGGCGCTGCCAACTCGACATCGCGATCACGACGTTGTCGGCCTCGAATCGCCTGTCGCCCGAGGTGGCCATGAAGCGATCCCCTTCCCGAGTCAGTCTCTCCACCCTGATTCCCGTCTCGACCTGAAGGTCGAACTTCCGAGCGTAGGATTCGAGGTAGTCGGCCCACTCGTTCTTGCTCGCGAACCCCCAGTGATAGCCGGGGAAGCGCATGCCCGGGAGCCGGTTGAGACGGTTGGGAGTGAACAGCCTGAAGGAATCCCACCGGTTGCGCCACACGTCGCCGACACGTGGGTTCGCATCGACGATCTTGTAGGAGAGATCCCGCCGCGACAGCTGGTACCCGATGGCCAGCCCCGCCTGCCCGCCTCCGATCACCAGCGTCTCGACGTACTCACGTCCGCGTGCGGCGCCCATATCGCTACCTCCTCGACCCACCGAGCGTCTCCCGGATCGACGTTCGCCTCGCGTCCCGGGGCTATACTCCAATTTAGAGCAAAATATGCTCGCGTTTGGAGTATGTCAAGAGGAGAAATGACCGAACGACTGACCACCACCTCATACGCGGTGCTGGCTCAGGTGGCCGTGCATCCCTGGTCCACATACGAGCTGGCGCAACAGCGGGTTCGCTACTTCAGGTACGTGTGGCCGCGAGCCGAAAGCGCCATCTATCGGGAGGTGAAGCGCCTCTCTTCGATGGGCCTGTTGGAGGGAAAGAAGGAACATGTCGGGAAACGAGCGCGCACCGTCTACTCGATCACCGACAAGGGACGGGAGGCGCTACGAAAATGGCTCGCCACGCCGGTGTCCCCTTTCGCCATGGACTTCGAGGCCATGATCCGTCTTTTCGTAGCCCCTCTGGGAACCAAGGATCAGATCATCGCCACCCTCCAACAGGTCCGCGGCGATGCGCGGGAGATGCTTCGTTTCAGTGGACAGATCAAACAAGAGTTCCTCGAAGGCAGGGCGGTCACTCAGGATCAGGTCTACATCCGTGCCCTCGCAGTGGACTTCTTCATCAGCCTCCTCAATATGGTTGAGGCGTGGGCGGAACGAACGCTCGCAGAGATCGAATCGTGGGACGACCTCAGCCCCGACGGAAAGAACGAGCGGGCACTCGAGAAGATCCGGGGGCTGCCGGTCACGCCGGAATCAGTAGAGACAACACCGGTACCTCCCCGTGCTCAGCTCCGGCCACGCCGAGGAGAGCGACGCGCCTGATCGGGAGTGCGTCGGATGCCCGTGGGCAGCCCCATTTCAGTGCGCGGCCAACTGAGCGGAGGCGGTGGCGGAGGTGGACGGAATCGAACCCCGCCCCGAGCGGCGGAGCCGCGGCGGGTGAGATGTGGCCCGGGCGAGGCGGACCGGACACAATACGCACCCTCTACTTCTCCCCGCGCCGGGTTTTACTGTGGCGACCCGAGGATGGTCATTCATATAGGGGTGATCACCTCGGAGTTCTTTCGGGGATTCGTCGGAGATTTCTCGGAGTTCTCGGGGACCGACCCCGACTCGCCAACAACCGGGCCTACGCGGTCGCAGTTGAACTACTGCGAAAGATCAAAGCCCTCATGGAGCGCGCCGGCCACGCCACCGAGTTCCCGACCTACTTGGAATCGGTGCGAACGGCTCACAAGCCCAAGCGCAACCTCATGAAACTGATCCAGCAGTCTGGGCTTGAATCGCCCGAGAGCTGATACGCGAGGTATCGCCATTCCTGAACAGCGCGTCATCACCGAAATCGTGAGAGGTCGAGTTGTTGCCTGAATCTGGTGCCTCGTGGGAACATTGGAATCATGAGCGCGATGCCGCAAGATGAGATCGCCAGGTTGCCGGTAGAGCAGCGTCTCCGCCTAGTGGAAGACATCTGGGAAAGCATCCGCGCTAATCCGGACGAGCTCCCAATGACCGAGGCCCAGCGCGCCGAGTTAGACCGTCGTTTGGCGGCTCATGCAGCGGATCCGGAAGCTGCCGAGGACCTCGACAGCGTGCTTGCCCGAATACGAAACAGGAAGTGAGCGCACGTGTCCGCATCACGCCGGAAGCGGAGGCGGACATCCAAGAGGCATACGTGTGGTATCAGCAGGCGAGGCGAGGCTTGGGCAGCCAGTTCCTAGACGTCGTACAAGGCACGCTGTCGCAAGTCGCTGGACACCCCCAGGCATTCGCCGTCGTTCATGGTGGGATACGGCGGGCGCTCCTCCTGCGGTTCCCGTACGGCATCTTCTACGTCCTCGATGGAGAAGACGTCGCCGTCCTTGGGTGCTTCCACGCCCGGCGCGATCCGACCGTCTGGAAGGTACGCGGGCAGCGGTACACGGAGACATAACTCGGGACCGCAGCGACCGCTCCGTCTCGCGGCACGGGACGCTCTCCCGCGCGCTGTTGACCCGGCCCCACCATCGAGGCATCGGTCGGTTGAGAGGAGGCGCGATGTATGGGGAGATCAAATGGAAGGAGGTCCGCGAGTTCTTCGATTCGGGGATGTCGAAGGCGGGGATCGCGCGTCGGCTTGGGATGAGCCGAACAACGGTCGCCCGGCTGCTGGGGGTTAGAAGCGTCCCTCGCCATCGATAGGCGCCACTGCCCCGGCGCGCACCAATCTAGGTGCGAGGATGATTGCGCGGAAGTTGCTGCGCCCTGATTGGCCTATCAGGCATCGCGGACTGGGAGCATGCGCCGTTGCGCCGATCGGACACCCTTGTTGTCGTTGGTGTTCCAAGCAAGCTCAGAAGTCGCCGCGTCCAGCCGTTCCGTCGGGAGGTCAGCGACGGGCGGTCACCAGCCAGACGCCGTTGTTGTGCGTGACCACACCATCGGGACCTGCATACGGTGCGAGCGCCGTTCGCACGGCGTCGACCGCGGCGTTCTGTTTGGGGGCTGGCGCGGCAGCGAGGAGGTCGCGGACGAACGGTATGGAGCGTATGAAGGACAGGGCGTCCTCGACGTTGTCCCCGATGCGCATCGGTAGGGTCAGGTCCTCGAGGGTGACCTCGGTGAAACCGGCGCCTTCGAGGATGTGGGTTGTCCGGTCGGGGTCGGCGAGCCCGAGAGGACCGGGCGCGCCGGGGGAGATACCTTGGGGCATGCCGATGTGCGGGGCTGCGGCTGCGCCCGCCGCCATGATCCATTCGTTGCGGTTGAGGCCCTGCGGGGCGGTGAACGCGAGGCGGCCACCCGAGCGCAGCGCGCGGGCCAGATTCGCGAAGCCGGCGTCCGGATCGTCGAAGTACATGAGGCCGTGGCGGCTGATCACCACGTCGAAGCGACCGTCCCCGAACGGATGCACCTGGGCGTCCGCCTCGATGAACTCAGCGGCGCCTGCCCCGGCGGCCGCGGCTCGCTCGCGAGCCAGGGCCAGCAACGGTGGTGAGACGTCGACGCCGACCGCCGCGCCGCGAGGTTGAACACGCCTAGCCGCCTCGATAGTAGTGGCGCCGCTGCCGCAGCCGACGTCGAGCACCCGCTCGCCTGACTGGAGGTCGGCGACGTCGAGCATCGCGTTGCCACCCGGGCCGTTCAGGTTGTCGTAGCGGTCGGCCTCATCCACGTAGTGACGGCCGTCGTCGGTCGCCCAACGCTTGATCCAGTCCGCATTTCGAGTCGTCGCGGATGCCATCGCTCCACCTCCTCGTCGCTTGGGGTCCTCTTGATGCCTGCGTGCGACGTTACGAACAACGGGCGACGCCGCCATCGCCCGTGCGTACCAAATCCGCCTGCACGTCGACGTGGTCTTTTCGTACCACCGTGGCGGATCAGACCAGGTGGTGTCGGAACGCGTACGCGGTTGCTGCAGCGCGTGAGGACACGCCGAGCTTGGCGAAGATGTTCTGGAGGTGTCGGCGGACGGTGTGATTGCTGATGACGAGCGCCGAGGCGATCTCCTCGTTCGTCTTGCCCGTTGCCACCAGAACGAGCACCTCCACCTCGCGGCCGGTCAGGCCGCCCGGGGCCTCAACCGTTGCCCTCGACGACAGCGTCTCTACACGCGCGAGATAGGGAGCGGCGCCCAGCTGCTGGAACACGCGGCGTGCGGAATCCAGCTCGATCTCCGCAGTGTCGGCGTCGCCGAGTTGGCG
>WHSQ01000130.1:0-459 GCA_009380005.1 Actinomycetota bacterium
CGTCATGAACATGGACGCAGATGAGAACGACAGCGTGATCGTGCGCTCGACGATCGATCTGGGACGGAACCTCGGCCTCAAGGTCGTCGCCGAGGGGGTCGAGACGGAGGCGGTGTGGACCGCGCTCACCAAGATGGGCTGTGACCAGGCCCAGGGCTTCTACCGGGGCCGGCCCCGCCCGGCCGCCGAGCTGACGGGCTGGCTCGAAACGGTCAGGACCCCATGGCCGGCCAGCTGGAGCGAACCCGCCTAGATCAGCGGACGAAGGAGAGCACGAGACCTACCTGGGCCAGGTGGTAGGTCACGTGGATCGCGATGGGGGCCCATCTGATCTCCTTCACGAAGCGGGTCCACGCGATCAGAGCGTCGGAGAGATAGAAGAGCAGCGCGCCCGCGGTTCCGACGGCCGCCTGGGCACGTGGGAAATCCGGCTCGACGTTGTTGGCCACAGCCGACGCC
>WHSQ01000130.1:469-4294 GCA_009380005.1 Actinomycetota bacterium
CATCTGGCTGATAACGATGATGTAGAGGAGGACCGGCGGAACCAACCGGGCCATCCCCCTCGCGACCATCGCGCGTCGGATCCGGCTGTAGAAGACCGCGCCGACCACCAGGAGAGCCACCAGCGTCCCGATCACCAGAGGTTCGCGCGCGGCGGCCGATGGCTGGAAGGCGACGATGTAGCAGACGTGGGCTCCCAGGAACGAGACCAGTCCGGCCACGAAAAGGTCGCGCGGCAACATGAGGAAGACGTCGCCCGCCAGCGAGAAGAGGAGAGCGGCGAACAACAAGCCACCCTCGCGTGATCCGATCATCGGACCTTCGAGGCAGCCCTCCCCAGATCCGGTAACGCATCGGAGCAAGGGGTCCCAGGTGAAGGCGAACACCGCCCAGAGCAGGATGAGGATCGTCACTGGTTTGGCTACGTATCCAAGCTTCTTCCTGCCGGCGGCAACCGCGTACCAGTCGATCGCCGCAAGGACCAGAGCGGGCACGACGTAAGGAATCGCGTCCGCCAACACGTCCGCTAGATGCCGGTTATGCGGATACCGGCCCGGTCGGTCCTGTAGCGGCGGTTGATGCCGATCAACAGGCTCGTGATGGGTTCGACGATACGAGCGTTCTCGAGGGGCCCCGCATCGACGAAACGGAGCCCGGGGATCGCCTCCACCAGCTCCTTTGCGACCGGCTTCGCGGCCTTCGGCCCACACACCAGGACGTCCCCCTCCAACGCCGACCCGAGCTCGTTCAAGGCGGCGGCGGCCAGCGAGTGGAAGGCGGCACACGTCTGGGTCCCCTTGGGCAGGAGCGACTGAGCGAGCTGGGCCGCAGATCCCTCCCACACACCCAGCACGCGGGTGGGCTTGCCGCCCACCGCGGCCTCCACGGGGACGGTGCAATCGATCACGACGGCTCCCTCGCGGATGCTGTCGGCGATCGACCGGTAGATGGCCCCCTGGCCCGAGAACGGGATGGTCACGACCACGATGTCGGACGATGCCGTAGCCGCGGCGTTCTCCATCCCATCGACGTTTGCGTCCGGTAGCAGTTCCTCGAGCCGCCGAACCGCATCGTCGGCTTTCTCCTGCCGGCGAGAGCCGATCGTGACCGGTATCCCGGCCCCGGCCCAACGCAGGGCGAGGCCGAAGCCCTCGTCACCCGTCCCGCCGATCACGGCGACCCTCTCGATGGTCATGGCAGCGGAGCCTAGAAGGTCGAGCGAGGCTCGTACTCGCCGAACACCTCACGGAGCACGTCGGAGACCTCGCCCAGGGTCGCGTAGGCGGCGAGGGCCTCTCTCATCGGGTAGAGCAGGTTGTCGGTGCCCTGGGCGGCCTCGGAGAGCGACTTCAGCGCGGCATCGACCGCACCCTGGTCGCGTTCCTCGCGGATCCGGGCCAGGCGCTGCCGCTGGCGCTCTTCCAACTGCGGATCCAGCGCCATCACCTCGGCCGGCTCGGCCTCCGTCTCGAAGCGATTGACGCCTACGACCACCCGCTCTTTCGACTCGACGCCCTGGTTGATCCTGAACGCCGATTCCTCGATCTCGCGCTTCATCCAACCGGTCTCGATCGCCTCGACCGCGCCGCCCATGTCATCGATGCGCGCGATGTAGTCGCGCGCGAGCTCCTCGATCTCGTCGGTGAGGGACTCGATGAACCAGCTCCCGCCGATCGGGTCGACGGTGTCGGGCACGCCGGCCTCGTGTCCGATGATCTGCTGCGTGCGAAGCGCGATGCGAGCGGCCTTCTCGGTAGGAAGCGAAAGCGCTTCGTCGTATCCGTTCGTGTGCAACGACTGGGTTCCGCCCAGCACGGCCGCCAGGGCCTCCAGCGCGGTCCGCACGATGTTGTTCTCGGGTTGCTGCGCGGTAAGCGTGGCGCCGCCGGTCTGGGTGTGGAAACGCAGCATGAGCGAGCGCGGGTTCTCGGCCTTGAAGCGCTCCTTCATGATCGAAGCCCACAGGCGGCGGGCAGCTCGGAACTTGGCGATCTCTTCGAAGAAGTTCATGTGACAGGCGAAGAAGAAGGAGAGCCGGGGGGCGAAGTCGTCGACCTCGAGCCCGGCTTCCAGCGCGGCCTCCACGTAGGCGATCGCATCGGCGATGGTGAAGGCGACCTCCTGCGCGGCCGTGCTGCCCGCCTCGCGCATGTGGTAGCCGGAGATCGAGATGGTGTTCCAGCGCGGGAGACGATCACGACAGTACGCGAAGAGGTCGGTGACTATCCGCATCGATGGCTTGGGCGGATAGATGTAGGTCCCCCGTGCCGTGTACTCCTTCAGGATGTCGTTCTGGGTCGTGCCCGAGACCTTGCCAGTAGGGACACCCTGCTCCTCGGCAACGAGCTCGTAGAGGAGCAGCAGGATCGAAGCCGTCGCGTTGATCGTCATTGAGGTCGAGACCTCGCTCAGCGGGATCCGATCGAAGAGCGTCTCCATGTCGGCCAGGGAATCGATCGCCACCCCGACCCGGCCGACCTCCGCTGCCGCCTTCGGGTGATCGGAGTCGTAGCCCATCTGGGTCGGAAGGTCGAATGCTGTCGATAGGCCCGTCTGGCCGGCGCCGAGGAGGTAGTGGAAGCGCTCGTTCGTCTCCTCGGCGCTGCCGAACCCGGCGTACTGCCGCATCGTCCACAGCCGACCTCGATACATCTGCGGGTAGATGCCCCGGGTGAAGGGGAACTCCCCCGGCGCCCCGAGCCTCTCGGACAGGCCGTCGGCCACGTCTGCCGGCCCGTAGAGTTCATGTATGTCGATGCCGGAATCGGTTCTGCGTTCTTGGTCCACCAACTGATGCTAGTCCCTGGTCCGAGCCGCTAGGATTCGGCCTCGTATGGCCAGGGTCGAAGACGTCTACCGCAAACACAAGCCCGCCGCGTTCACGGCGGATCAGCGGCCGTCTTCGTTCGAGATCTGGTCTTGGTTCTTCATGCGGATCTCCGGACTCATCCTCTTGTTCCTGGTTCTGATCCACCTCTACGTGATGCATCTGGTCGGAGAGGGCGTCGACCAGGTGGACTTCGCCTTCGTCAGCGAGCGCTGGGACAACGTTGGGTGGAAGACGTTCGATTGGCTGATGCTCTTCCTGGCTCTGTTGCACGGCTCGAACGGCCTTCGCATCGTGATCAACGACTACGTGCACCGGCCGGGCCTTCGCGCCGGCCTCAAGGCCTCGCTCTATACGGTCACCACCGTGCTGATGATCATGGGCACCGCCGTGCTCGTGACCTTCGACGGTTCCGCGGGCGGCTGATGGCCCGACACCACACCTACGATGCAGTGATCGTCGGCGCCGGAGGCGCGGGCCTCCGCGCCGCGCTGGAAGCCGGCAAACGCTGCAAGACGGCCGTCGTGTCGAAGCTCTATCCCACCCGCTCCCACACGGGAGCGGCGCAGGGCGGTATGTGCGCGGCCCTGGCCAACGTGGAGGAGGACGCCTGGGAGTGGCACGCCTTCGACACCGTCAAGGGAAGCGATTTCCTCGCCGATCAGGACGCCGTCGACATCATGTGCAAGGAAGCGGTCGACTCGGTGCTCGATCTCGAGCGCATGGGACTTCCGTTCAACCGCACACCCGACGGCAAGATCGACCAGCGCCGGTTCGGTGGCCACACACGGAACCACGGTGAAGCCCCCGTCAAGCGCGCCTGCTACGCGGCGGACCGAACCGGTCACATGATCCTGCAGACGCTCTTCCAGCAGTGCAACAAGGAGGGGGTCGAGTTCTACAACGAGTTCTTCGTCCTGGACCTTCTGATGGTGGATGGGGTCTGCGCGGGCATCGTCGCCTACGAGATCGCGACCGGCGAACTGCATGTCTTTCACAC
>WHSQ01000131.1:0-3809 GCA_009380005.1 Actinomycetota bacterium
CCTCCCACACGAGAAGTGACCAAATCCACGAGCCACACCTTCTTCAATGGCCCCCATATTCGAACAGCGGGAATCCTGCCTGCGTGGCGTCGACTGGTTCCCGTGGACATGCCCTGTCAGCATGGTGCCTGCGCACCACCTCGCCGCTGCGGGCCAGGGCTTGGACTACCACGACCACGAACCCCGATAACCAACGGCGATGTCGCCATCGGCGGAAGTGGCTGCAACGGGTGTTGTGCCTGGTCTCGGGAGCTGCTGGCAGGCGCGCCGAAGTCCCCTTATGTGCGATAGTTGCCCTTGGTAGCGAGGAGCAGGGAATTCTGGGAGAGGGGCCGTTCGGTCCGCCCAAGGCGTGACCTGTGGCCCTTCTTCGAGGTCGGGCCGTCGCCGACCCTTGGAGGGCACCCTGATCGTGGAGTGAGCGGCGAACCGGAATGTCGAGAAAGGGGAACGAGATGAGAGCTACAGTCGTTGGTCGCACGTGTGTCGTGCTCGGCGTCTCTGCACTGTTGCTGCTGGCCGCCTGTGGAAGTGACGAGACGCCAGCGCCGGGTGGTACCGAGGCTGAGCCGGGTACCGAGGCTGAGCCTGAGCCTAAGGACCTGGAGGCCAGGATCACGATCGCCATGGGGGAAGAGTTGCCCGAGATGTATTTCGCCGACTCTGATGGTGAGCGCGGTGGCGCTTTCACGATCCCCGCGGGAAAAATAGTCGGCATCAGGGTCATCAACTCCGGTGAGCTGGAGCACGAGATCGCGTTTGGGCGCGGATCGGATGCCAGCACCGGGGAATTCGAAGAGAACCTCTTTGCATCCCTGCCCTCCGACATCTTCGTCTTCAAGCCGGTTAAGGTGGAGATTGAAGGAAGCGTGTTCGGCGAGATCGAGGCCGAACCCCAAGGGGACTTTTGGATCCGCACCGTCTTCCCGCCGGAGACAACAGGGGAATGGGAAATTGCGTGCTTCGTCGAAGGTCACTATGACGCGGGGATGAAGGCCACGCTCATCATCGAATAGTTGGGTCTCCGGGCATCGATGTGGGGAGCGGGGATTGAGTTCCGGGGCGTGAGGGGGTCTGCGGGGCTGTTCAGGGCGGTTGAGGTTCCTCGGTAAGACGCGCACGGGCTGGAAGCCTTCGGTTCGCAGTGACAAGCCGAGAACCGGAGGGCAGCCCGTGCGCGCCACCACTGTATTCAACCGTCTCCTGGACCTCGATGGGGTGAGCGTCCGAGACGTCGATCTCGACGACCCGAGGAAGGTCGTGGTCACCGTCGCGCTGCGCCGCCGGCGGCTGGCCTGCCCGCTGTGCGACTTCACGACGAGGGCGGCCTACGAGGCGGACCGTCGGGTGCTGTCGCGGTGGCGGCACCTGGACCTGGCAGGTCGCACACTCGAGGTCGTCGCGAAGCTGCGACGACTCGTCTGCCCGACGCACAAGGTGCGGGTGGAGGCGGTGCCGTTCGCCCGTCACCGCTCGGAGTTCACCCGCGACTTCGACTGTCTGGTCGCCTGGCTCGCGACGAAGATGGACAAGACCGCGATCGGCCGCCTGGTGCGCGTCGACTGGGCCACGCTGGCCCGCCGGCACCTGACCCCGAGCGGGTTGGTGCTGTATGACCTGTCGGGGTCGTGGATGGAGGGGCGCACCTGCCCGCTGGCCGGGCACGGCTACTCCCGCGACGGCCGACGCGGCAAAGCCCAGATCTGCTACGGGCTGGTCACCGACGCCGACGACCGCCCGGTGGCGGTCAACGTGTTCGGCGACCGGTGACGAGATCGGACTGAAGCTCGGCCAGGGACGCCGCGAGCTGCTGGTCGGTCATGACAATGTCCCGGGCGCTGACCATGCCCACGGCCCCAGCATCCGCCACCACGGGGAGGTGGCGGATGCCGTGCCGCTCCATCAGCCGGCGGGCATACAGCACCGACGTGCTCGGCCACGCCACGACGGGATCGGGGGTCATGACATCGCGGACGTACATGGCCGCCTCGTGTGGTGGAGGTGGCTCCACGAAGCTCCCGGCGAGGCTCAAGGCTTTCATGCACTATCCCGTGGCGGCGGAGGCGAGGGAGGCGAGCAGGCAGTCGGTCGTCGTGATGACCCCGACGAGGCCCAGCTCGGGATCGATTACCGGCAGGGCGCACCCGCGCAGCTGCGTCGACAGGCTCGTCCGGCGCGATCGTGTACACGGGGGCGGACATCACCGCCTCCACCAGGCGCTCCCGCCCGAGTGCGTCCCCCAGCTCGCTGATGGCTGCCAGCTTCCTGAACAGCGCCTCGTCGATGCGGGCATCCCGGTCGCTGATCATTCCGACGACGCGAGCCGCCTCGACCACGGGCAGATGCCGCACACCCTGCTGATGAAGCAGCGTTCGAGCCTCCCGGACGGTGGTGCCAGGAGTGATCGTGATCGGGTCAGGACTCATCCATTCACGAACGGTCGCCATCCCACTCCCCCTCTGCCGCTCTGATACCCCCACGGTGCGGTCACGCCCGGTGCCGGGACAGGGTCGAAGGACCCCGCAGAACGGGGTCTTCCAGCGACGATCCGGCGGCGCGGATCGAGAACGAATCAAGCGCGTTCGGAGGCCGTCCGTCCCGCTGAGGTGGGACCACCGGCCCGGCGGGCCGCTACAGGTGCCGGGTATGAAGGCGGTACCCGGCACCAGCAGAGCAGGAGTCCACCGTGGCCAGGCCCGATACCAAGATCCCACGGAAGCGCTGGATCGAGTACTTCCAGCGCATCAGCGACCAGGCATGCGGCACGCCCACCATCGTGGACGAACCAGCAAAGCCGGCGGCTGAGGCGGGCGTGACGCCCCTGCCGCTCCGGCGCATCGACTACCTGGCAGCCGCCGACGAAGTCGCGATCACCGTCGGCGACGAGGACGCCGCGACACCGGAGACGTCCTTCAAACGCCTTCCGCACCCCGTGGCGGTATGGGTCGACGCGGCGGAACCGGCCTGCCCGCACCTGATCGTCATCAGGTCAGCCGCGGTGCCGACCGTGATGATCCTCCTGCTCGACGACGCTGCCCCACGTCACCGTGACAGTCGACGCCTCGAGAAGCCCGCTGAGCCGCACGACCGCGACCTGGCAATGAGCGGAGTGTGAGGATCTCGTCAAGTCGGCGGTCGACGTGCACGTTGTCCGCGAACCCCTCGAGATCCATCCGCAACCAAGGACCGCCCTCGTCCGCCCAGCCGACCTCCAGGCATCGCGGCAGGATGCCGTGCGCACTGCCCAGCCCCTTAGCCCACGTGTCACCACACCTTCGGGCTGCTCACGGCCTTGTGCCGCAGCGCCGAGAAGCGGCTGGGACGCGCCGGGTGAAGTGCAGTCATGCGGTGTCGGCTGCCTCCCCAGCGGCACGGTCGGCCGGACGGTCGCCGCATCCTCCGCGACCGCGCCGACCGGGATGCCGGCGGCGAAGATCGAGGCGGTGAGCCCCGCCTCAACCACAAGAACAGGTTAGCCCCCTGTCGACCTCCTGCCCTGCCGTGGCGCGGCGACCGCCGCGGGTGATGCCATGGCCGTCCACGTAGACGTCCGCAACGTGGAGATGCCGCGGCGGTACCAGGTCAGCTCGTTATCGCTGACGAACGCGCTGCCCACCCGGTGCAGCGAGCGCATGCGCGCCGAAACCAGGGCGAGAGGCCACCCGCAGCCAGGCCGCCCCCATACCTCGGCGGAGTCCATCCGCGGGATCGCTTCATCCCGTCGGGATCCAGATGCCGAGCAAGGGGCTCAGGGAACCCGTCAGTCCGCTCCACCTAGTGTCCTGAGTCATTAATTCGAGTTATATGCA
>WHSQ01000131.1:3819-4240 GCA_009380005.1 Actinomycetota bacterium
TCTGTAAGCCTGGATCCACCGCATAGCTACGGCTGAAGATGGTTGCGGTTCCAATGGAAATGCCTCCTGACCTGGGATAATGCGGGTGTTCAAAGACCGCAGAACCCAGAACCAGGAGGCATCTCGCAGATGCGATCATCGCACAACCTGGCCAAGGTTGAAACGACGTTCGACGACGACAACGTCGTGCCTCACGCCGGACTGCAGGCTCCAGCCGCGCTGGCGCAGAAGTTGGGCATCGCCGGGCTGATCGACAAGCGGGTCAAGCTGCCGCGGCTGCGGCCGGGCGGGCCAACTGCGGGATCAAGGCGTTGACGGTCGTGGGGGCGATGCTGGCCGGTGGCGACTGCATCGACGACACCGATGTGCTGCGCGCAGGCGCGGCGGAGAAGGTGTTCACCCACACGCGGGCGCCGTCGAC
>WHSQ01000132.1 GCA_009380005.1 Actinomycetota bacterium
AGCGCACGCTGGGATCTGAGCGGGGGGCCGCCCGCAAGGGCGGTCCCTACCGCGATTCCATCTTCGAGGCGCACCACGCGACGAGGTCTTCGAAGTCGCGGGTGCACCGCACGCGGTGACGGGCGAAGCCCACCTGCTCGACCAACACCCCGTGGCAGGGGCAGTCCAGGCGCCGCAGCCGCGCGGTCACGATCGTCTTCCACGCTCCCAGGTCCAACGACCGCCACCACGAGTCCTCAGGGCGCGTGTCGACACGGCTGCGGGTGGTGAAGCCGCAGCCGGCCACCGGGCACAGCAGCTTCTTACGTCGCAGCCGCACCGCCACCTTCACCTGGTCGTCGGCGAAGCCGACGTCTTCGACGACAACGCCCTCCAGACCGAGGAGCGTGTTGAATGCAGTGGTGGCGCGCACGGCAACGTGACCTTTCGATCGCAGGCTTCGACACCCGCGATCCTCACGCATTCCGTGCGCGCCACGTCGCTTCTTCCGCGCCGTACACCGCTCACGCCATGCGCGCACGTCCGCCGATCCCGCCTTGACCTGCGACTTCACCCCGCGCCAGACCCTCAGCGACCCACAACTACTTCAGGAGCGCCAGAATATGACACCTCTGCCGGTCAACATCCGTCCCCTGTCCTGTCGCAGACCGCCCGGTTCCTCCACCACTGCCACGACCACGCCATCACCCTCGACCCTGTCCCAGGGGACCTCAACCGCTGGCTCGCATCGCCCGGCTCACCATCGACGACGTTCACGACACCGCCGCCGGATCGACGATCAGCTTCGGCAAGGATGACGTGCTCGTCCCAGAGCCGCTCGCGGGACTCCTGCGGCAGCTGCCCTGGCGATGTCAGATCGGCCCCTCCGGCATGGCTCCCGGCGCCGACCGGTGGCTGTTCCCCGGACGACAGGCCGGCCGCCACATCCACCCCGAACACCTCCGGAAGCGGGTCGCTGCCCTCGGCATCGCCAGCCGGCCAGCCCGCCACGCCGCGCTTCTCCAACTCTCACGCGAGGTCCCGCGGCCGTGCTCGGCGACATGCTCAACATCGGCGAAGGCACCGCCACCGCGTGTGCCGCCCGCTCCGGCGGCACCTACAACGACTACGCAGCACGGCGGCTGGCAGTCCCATGACGCCGAGGCCGCTGCTCGTCGTGGCTACCTGCACTCGCCCCGTCGCAACGCCGTCCTCCTACACTTCACTCACGGAGGGGAGTGCGCTCGTGCTGAGCCGAGTCGACCACTACGCGCCACCGGCAGAGCCGTCCGACGTGCGGGCACGCGACCGACGGTTCTGGGCGGCGGTGATCGACGTGTGGCTGCTGTCCTGGGTCCTCGGCGTCGGCGCCCAGGCGCTGGTCATCACGTCCGAGGTGGACACGACCGCCCTCGGGACCCTCGCCGCCTTCGCGCTGCTGATGGCCACCGAGGCACGCACCGGCCGCACACCCGGCAAAGCGCTCAACGGTCTCCGTACCCGGCGAGCGGGTGGTGGGCCGGTCGGGTGGCGGCGCGCCATTCGGCGACGATGGTGGATGGCCCTCCCGGCCATCGGGCTCGTCGCGGGAGTCCCGAACGGCGGCGGCGCTGTTCTCCTCGTGGTGCTCGCGGCGCTCGTCGTGTCCATGGGGCGTGCCCCGGGGGGCTCTACCCCCGTCACGAGCGGACGGTCACGCTGGGGCCCGGGGCCGAGCCCTTCACCGACCGGTTCGGGGCGCACGACGTCACGCTCGCGTTCATCGACAACACCGACGCAGCGACGATCCAGCGGGGCCTTCGGATCGAGGTCGCGACGCGCAGCCTCGGCTGGACGACGGGCCGCTCGACCGGCACCGACGACCGGATCCTCGCCGCAACGACTGGCCCCGGGGTCGGGGACCGTCAGCTGTCGACCCCACGGCTGACGCGGAGAACCCCGACGAGGAAGGGCCGCATCGTGGCTCCCGAAGCACCATCTGGTGACACCACGGTCGACGTCGGCGGTCCAGGCCAGATCTCGAAGATCGCGGTCGCCACCTCCGCCGTGGTCCAGTTCGGCGTCGTCGTGGCCGTGCTGGTTCTCCGTCTCCTCGCGGATGGCGCGGTCGGTGATCGGCTCGGGGCCCTTCCGCTGGCCGCGATCTACGGCGTGCCTGCCATGTTGGCCGCCTTGGCCTTCCGACGCCGCCCTCCACTCCTGCTGGCCGCCGGCATCGCGTCCCTCGTCCTCGCGATCTTCCCGTTCTCGCTGCACAGCTTCGTGTTCGGACCCGTCGGCCTCATCTATCTCATTGCCTACCCGAGCTGGTCCACGCCCCAACACGGGAACCGAGCGGCGGCAGTCGCCGTGATCGTGCCGCTGCTCCTCTTGCTGGCGTTCGTCGCGCTCATCTGGCACGACGACCCGACCTGCTACTCGAGGAACGCCTCCGGCGACGTCACCATCGACCGAGACCCCGGTCCGATCACAAGCGGCTCGCAGACCATCGAAGCCGACTCCGACATCGTAGAAACCGGCTGCTCCAGCGACACGGTCGTCTGGTGGGAAGCACTCACCAGCCTCACGCTCACCGGCGGAGCGCTCGCAGCTGCCACCTACCTCACCGGACCGAGCCAGCGCCGGGCCACGGCCTCCGACAAGCCCTGACGCACCTCGCCGCCCACGGCCCTCACTGCCAGCCATTCGCCGAGTTCGGATATGGAACCCGCCCCCGGGGCTGCCGAGCCTCCGTGACGCGTGTGGCGTACGTCCCCGTGGTGATCACCTTCGCACACCTGCGTGATGGGTAGCTGTCGCGCGAGGAGCGGTGTGATCTCGACGTCCGGATCGGTTGGTCTCGCCACCCGTGTCGGTCCGGACTTCGGTGGGGTGGGCGCGTCGGGCACGTTGACCGAGATCGTGGGCGCGTTGCTGACGGTGGTGCTGGTGGTGTCGGTCCTGATGCTGGCGGTGTGCGCGATCGGCTGGGCGATCGCTTCGGCGGCGGGCAACTACCAGGCGGTCACCCGGGCGCGTGCCGGGCTGTGGGTCGCGATCGGCGCGGCGGCGCTCGCGGGCGGTGGCGTGACGTGGATGAACTTCCTGCTGCGGACCGGAGCGACGTCGTAGCCCCACTCGGTGATGCGTTCGAAGAAGCAGCGCAATGTGAGCAGCCGGGCCCGGATGGTGTGGCGGTGCAGCGTGCCGCCGCCGATGCGGCGGGGCCGCTGGGCGAGCCACAGCTTGTAGGCCTCGATGTGGTGGCGGCGGATGTCGGCCACGCCGTCGACCTCGGGCGCCTCGCGCGCGAGGAACGAGGCGAACTCACGCAGCGACCGCTCGGCCTCGGCGACGGTTGACCCTCGCAGGCTCAGCTCGATCTGGGCGAGGTAGCGGGTGGCTGTGGCAGCCACGGCAGGTGCGGTGGCGGCCCACTCGGCCGCCCGAGCGTCGTTGCGGTCGGGCCGGCGCAGCTGCGGGGCGACGTCGACGAGGCCGGCGTGGAACAGCGTGGCGCCCAGCCGCACCACAGCGGTGCGCAGCTTCTGGCCGGCCTTGGGATGGCCGGGACGGGCGGACGCGGCGAGCAGGGCGGAGGAGCCGCGCTCGAGCTGCTCGGCGGTCACCGTGTCCGGTGCTACGCCGTGGAGCGCGGCGAGCTGCGCCAGCGCGGACCACTGGGCGTTGATCCAGGTCGTGTCCGACCCGAGCATCGCGGCGGCCCCGGCGACACGGGCGTGCAGCCGCGGGTGGTAGTTGCGGGCAGCCACACCCAGCCGCAGGTTCGCTCGGGCCAGATACTCGGCCGACACCGACATCCGTCCGGTGACCATCAGCCAGCACGCGAAACGGCGGTGATGGTCGGCCAGCGCCAGCTGCTCGGCGAGCGGGGCGTCCGCGAACGAGGTCGGGTCGGGATAGCAGGCACAGAACGCTCGGGCGCCACCCGTCATCGAGGGCCAGGCGCCAAGCCCTGCCGTCACGACGTCGGCCGCGAAGACGGCGACCAGCTCCTCGGCGTCGGCGGGGATCTCCAGCCGCGCGGTCACTGGTGCGCCGCCTGCGCGTCGATCGCTTCGAGCGCACGCAGGTACTCACCTTCGAGCCAGTCGTTGGCCAGGTGCAGGTAGACCCGGGTCGACT
>WHSQ01000133.1 GCA_009380005.1 Actinomycetota bacterium
GAAGTCACCGGGACACGCTCAATAAGACACGCGAATGGCCCGCGGGAGCGGACGAAAAGCGGACCGGGGATCGGACCAGTAGGACCGGGCGGGAACCGAGCTGTTTCGTGGCTTATCGAGATGCAGCGCGGCTACTCCACATCGTCGGCCCACGTGCGAGCGAGGCGCGCCAATGCGGCCAGGTTCCCCTTCCGTTCGTAGAGGCGAATCGCCTCTTGGACGAGAGCGGCCGATTCCTCCGGGCGGTCCGCGAGGCTAAGCACCTCCGCAAGGTCGGCAACGGCCTGGGCCCGCAGGTTGAGGTAATCGGTGCGCGCGGCGATTGCCGTGGCGTCGCGTGCCAGGCGCCGGCCCTCCTCGATCTCGCCGCGGCGCGCCAACGCTTTCGCCCGCACAAGCCTCCACCGAATCTGCGCGTCGGCATCCTCAGGCACGGCGGAGCGTTTGCCCACTTCAGTGAGGGGCATGGCCTCTTCGTCGCGTCCCTGATCGAGGAGGGCGTCGGCGAGCATCGGCGCGATGGTCGCGAGGTAGCCGCGCTCTCCGATCCGCTCGAATGCATCACGGGCAGGACTGAGTTCGCGCTCGGCTGCGACGGCGTCACCCGCGAGCATCTCGATCTCGCCTGCTTGCTGGGCAACTCGCCATCCGAGCACCTCGAGTCCCAGCTCCTCCGCCAGCCCCCTCGCGCGGGTGACCAAACCGCGGGCGACGTCGAAGCGCGCCCGCATCGCTTCGAGTTGCGCAGACGTTCTCCAGACGCTCACTTGAAGTGTCCTGTTTGTACCAGCGGCTGCGCGGATCTCCTCCACGCGCTCCAGAGCCTCATTTGTCGGCGTCGGCCCCCTTAGCGTGGCGATCAGGACACCCTGCAGAGCTTCCACCTCTTGTGCGCGGTCGCCGGCTTCATGCGCGTAGCGCGCCGCCGTCTGGAGCTCTTTGATCGCGGGCTTCGCCTCGCCGCGCCAGAACCGCAGCATCCCGCTCATGCTGAGGGCACGCGCCAGCGCGGCATGGTCGCGGAGCTCTTTGAAGACGGGGATCGCGTTTTCCACCTCGCGTATGACCTCAGCCTGCCCGACACTTTCGTGCGGAGACGTGTGGAGCCGGAGGCTAGAAAGTGTTACGGCAGCATCGGCGGCCACTCCTCGCGCGCCCGCTAGGTGCCCATTCTGAACGGCATCGGACAGCACTGAAATCGCACGTTGCATATGACCGGTTTCCCTTAACGCTCGTCCGAGGGAGGGCAGCAGATCCAGGCGTCGCCGATCGACCGTAGGAAGCAATGCCGCGGCACGCTCCAGGAGGTTTGCTGCTGCGGGCATGTCGCCGAGCATGTACGAGCGTTGCCCGGAAGCGGCTAGACGCTCGGCTGCTTGCCGGGCAAGCGCCCGCGCACGGTCGCCTAGCGACCCGAGATCGGCGACGCAACGATAAGCCTGCTCGAGGTGGTAGCCGACCATCTCGTCGAACTGCTCGGCCCTCCCGTTCAGCCAGCGCGCGTAGCGCTCGTGTAGGTCAGAGCGCAGCCTCTTGGGGATGCGCTCGTAAGCGACGTCACGGATCAGCATGTGGCGGAAGCGGAACGTGTCCTCGATCGCCTCGTGCGGTCGGATCATTTCCTTGCGGACGAGGGCCGCCAGTTGGGCACCTCCGGGCCGACGCCGGTCGGGGGCAAGCTCTCCGAGCGCCTCCCACTCGAAGTCGAAACCAATAACGGAAGCCCGCTCGAGCAAGTCCTGCTCCTTCTCAGGAAGCGCGTCGAGGCGCGCGGCAAGGAGCGCGTGGATCGTCGACGGAACGCGATCTGCCTCGCCCTCCTCGGTCACCATCGCGAGGAGCTGCTCGACGAAGAGCGGGTTTCCCTCGGCCACGTCTTGAATCCGGGCGCGCGCTTCGTCCTCGAGCTGCGAGCCGCCGAGCAGGCTCTCGATCAGTTCCTCCGCTTCACTCTTCGCGAGCGGCTCGAGCGTCAGCGTCTCGGCGTTCGCCCGTCCGGCTCCCCACGTCGGACGCTCGTCGAGGAGTTCCGGTCGCGCGAGGCAGAGGAGGAGAAGCTGCGCCTCCCGGGTCCAGTCGGCGAGGTGTTCGATCAAGTCGAGGAGGGTCGGCTCGGCCCAGTGGATGTCCTCGACGACAAGCACGAGCGGTCGCTCGCGCCCGCGACGTTCGAGGGCCTTGCGTACTGTCCAGAAGATCTCCTCCGGCCCTTCCGCCGCGAGCGCCACGTCTAACTCGCGTTCGGCCCCCGCGGCTAGGAAGATGTCGCGAAGCGGCCAGTAGGTAATGCCCTCTCCGTAGGGTAGACATTCACCGGATAGCACTACTGCGCTCTGGGACAATTCCTCCGCGAGTTGGCGGGCGAGGCGCGACTTCCCGATCCCCGGCGGACCGAACACGGTGACGAGTCGACACCGTCTTTCCGAAACCGCTCGGTCGAATGCGTTCCGCACGAACGCGAGCTCCTCGTGGCGGCCAATGAGCGGGGCGTCGAGGCGTCTGGCGAAGGCCGGCGCGCCCTCAACTACGCGAAGGAGGCGGTATGCCGCGACAGACTCATCCTTACCCTTGAGGAAAAGAGGCTCGATGGGTTCCACCTCGATAGCGGCACTGGCGAGCTTCACTGTCTGGTCGCCGACCAAGATGTCATCCGGCGCGGCCGCCTGTTCGAGACGGGCCGCCACGTTCACCGCGTCGCCGGTCGCAAGCCGCTCTCCGGTCGTGGTCTCACCTGTCAGCACTTCGCCGGTGTTCACGCCTATCCGAGCCTCGAGGCGAATCCCGAAGTCGCGTTCGAGCTCCCGGTTGAGAGTGGCGAGCTGCTCACGCATTTGCAATGCGGCGTGCAGAGCACGCCGGGCGTCGTCCTCGTGCAGAATCGGAATGCCGAACACGGTCATGATGGCGTCGCCGACGAACTTCTCGACCGTCCCTCCGTGGTGTTCGAGTACGTCTTTCATCTCCTCGAAGTAGCGCGACATGACCTGGCGAACCAATTCCGGGTCGTGACGCTCTCCCAGCGCGGTGGACCCCATGACGTCGGCGAAGAGGACCGTTACGGTCTTGCGAACTTCCCGAGCTCGCGCGGGTACCAGGGCTGTGCCGCACCTGCCGCAGAAGCGCATTTCCTGGGTGTTCTCGTGACCACAATTCGAGCAGGTCGGCATCGCTCCAGCTTATGGAGTGGTCCAGGGGTTTGTTAGGTGGAAGGGCCCGGGACTTGGCCCTTCCCGCGCGGAGTCGAAAGGGGGATCTCCTCTTGTTCGGTTCGGTGCCCCCGGCGGGATTCGCACAACATGGGCACCGTCGCTACCTGCGACTTCTTGCCGCCGGCTAGTCATCGCTGGAAGCTTTGGGATTCCGAAATCGTTCTGAACGCGCTGAGTGGGAACCCTCGTGGACCCGGGGATGGAAGTTGTCGTAGCGGAGGAAGCCTTCCTCGGGCGCGGGGAACACCCATTCGGTCGTTGGGGAAGGCCTTGAGGTGCCACAGCAGGACCTCTCGAAAGAACTCCATGTAGTGTTAGACACGATTAAAAGGCATGTTGAACATGATGACAGTCATGTTATAACTGACACATGCTCGGAAGGACTCAGCTTAATCAGGCGCTGGAGGCCTTGGCCGCCCAGTTGGAGGCCAAGGGGAAACGGCGCGAACTCGTCGTAATCGGCGGATCGGGGCTCATCGCGCTCGGCTTGATCGAGCGCCCAACAAGAGACGTCGACGTGGTCGCCCTCGCGAGCCAGCATGGTCTGGAGCCCGCCGACCCGCTCCCGGCAGACCTGAGGGAAGCTGCGCAAAGAGTGGCGGCCGACCTCGATCTCGAGGAGAAGTGGCTAACGCCGAGCCCTCCCGCGACCTGCTCGAGTTCGGCCTACCCGAAGGTTTCAGAGCCCGGCTCCGCACGCAGGCCTTCGGTCTTGCTTTGACCGTTCACTTCGCCGACAGGATCGACCAGGTGCACTTGAAGCTCTACGCGGTCGTGGATCAGGGACCGGGCCGCCACCTGGATGATCTCCAGGCGCTGAAAGCCTCCGGCGACGAACTCATCGGGGCTGCGCGATGGGCCCGAACGCACGATCCCTCG
>WHSQ01000134.1 GCA_009380005.1 Actinomycetota bacterium
GCCGTCGCGATCAGCCGCCTGCTCCTGGATCCTGTCCTGCGGAAGAGGCTTGCGAGCGCCGCTTGGGCTGCCGCCGAAGGCTTCTCGTCGACGTCGGTCGCGGCCCAGTACGTCGAATTGCTGTGGCAGAGCCTGGGGTGGGACCAGGACGCCCAGGTGACGCATCCCGACGGCAGTTGGAGGGACGGCACGGAGCAGTCACCGATGGCCGAGGCCAGCGTCGACAGCTGAGGGGCGTCAGCGACGGGATGAGCGTCGAGGATCGGATTCGCGGCGGCCCCGGCAACCGCCGGCAGATCCTGATCGGTGGCCCGCTGGCGCGACGTCGCACCCTGGCGAGCTGGCTTCGGTCCGGAGAGATCGTATCACTTCGTCCCCGAGGACACCTCCTCGCAAGTTGGCCGAACGCATCTACAAGGTCCGTCCGTGGACCCCAAATGACCAGCAGCGGGCAATTGGCCCCCGACAAAGATCCGAGCGACTCGCGCGACATCGCGACCTTCTTCGTCGATGCGGCACGATGAGCAACAAACGATAACCCGCGGGCGGTACCTGCGCGGTGCGGTGCATTCAGGTTTGGTGGTTGGTACGCTTCGGGCAGCAGTCGGTGTGGGATGGCGTCGGAGGTGCGGTCCGGCCATGGTCACGGGGGACGTGTTTGCGCACGGGGCATGAGGCATCGGCCGAGTCGGAAGTCGACCGGGTTGCGTTCGCGTCGTTCCCTCCAGCATCGTCCGACGACAGCTCAGTCGCGGATGGCGGCTTGGTCATCGGTCGTGGCAAGCTCGGCACCGAAGCCGTCGAGATCAACGCCGCCTGGCACTGCAATATCAGTTGCAGTTGGTGCTCGCACGGCTCGCCGGAGCTTCCACCTCGCTTCGCGGATGAATCCGTCGTTGGCCGCGATCTTCGTTGCCTCGCGCGGTGGCTGCGCGTCGATCATGTGCGGGTCCTGGGCGGTGAGCCGCTGGTGCACCCGCGTCTGCCCCATCTCCTCCAGCTGGTGAGAGAATCGGCTTACCGCTTCCACCGGAAGTCGATAGCTACCTCGGCCAATGGGTCGAGGCGTTTGACCGTATGTCAGTCGAAGAATGCGCAAAGCTTTCCAATATCTGGAGTGCCATGGAGACATCGGCCGAACTGACCCTTGCGGAACTTGAGCGACGTGCCCGCGTGGCAGGACTGCCGTTCAATGAAGCCTGCCATGGTCTGGAAAAGCTCTTGTGCGGCAATGGAAGCAATGTCTCCCCTCTGGCAGTTCAAACCCATAGCAACACGCCCGATTCTCAAAAACCCCTTATTCAGGACAATCGACGATGAGGGCATTGGCACTTCCGCAGGACGATGCGCAACTCCGGTTCGTGCTCTACTTCACCAAGGGGCTCGGTGACGTGGCGGCAGCGGAGCTGAACGACATCGTGCCGGCCGCAACCCTCCTCCACGATGACGAACGCTTCGCCGTCGTCGCTCTGACCGCTGCTCAGGCACAGCAGCTCGGTGAGCAGACGCGCACGATCGACGACCTACGGCTGCTGATCGCAGGCCCGGAGAGCGTCACCAGCGAAGACGACTTCGCCGCACTGTGCGGTGCCGCAGCCAAGCGGGTGCGGCAGGTGCTGGCGCAGGGCGACAACCCGCCCGATCCCTGGTCGGTGACGTTATCCGCCAGGAACCCGGTGTGGCGCAGCTCCTCCGCATGGGACCCGGCGCCACTCCTCACCGAACACTTCCAGGGCGCCGACCTCAACGCGACCGTCCGCAGTTCGGTCGACCTGCGGCTGCAGGTCGAGGGCGAAACCGTGCACATCGCGTTGAATCTGTGGCATCGACCCGTCGGCAAGCGAGCCCACGACGCATCGGAGCGCCCCGGAGCACTGCGTCCGACCGTGGCGGCCGCTGTTGTCCGGCTGGCCCTCGCTGATCTCGACCCGGCCATTACCGCACAGGGCGTGTACGACCCCTTCTGCGGCACCGGCACCATCGTGGCCGAAGCCGCCCACCTGGGCCTGCCCGTCTTCGCCTCCGACATCGACGACCAGGCGGTCGAGCTGACGCGACAGCGACTCAGCGGCGAGTACGCGAGGGACTCGGCGAGCGCCGCAGCTGAGCTTCGCCACCGAGTCTTCGCTCACGACGTCCGGCGTGGGCCGGCACAGCGGGTCACCGCCCGGATCGTGGTGGGCAACATGCCATGGGGCAAGCAGATCAAGGTGAAAGGTCGCCTCGCGCTCTTCAACGCCACCGCGTTGCTCGTGCGGCACGCGTTGGGCGAGGGCGGCTCCGCCGCACTGCTGACAACCCATGAAGATCAGCTCATCGCCCGGCTTCGGCGGCAGCGGCTTGAAGTCTCGTCGCGCCGGATCGGTTTGCTGGGCCAGACACCGGCCATCGTCACGGCCCGCAAGAGCTGATCCGAGACCGGGAGCCGCCACGGTGGACACAACCAGACAGGCGCCAGCCCTCTCCGTGCTGACCGTGACCCGCCGCTGCCACATGTTGCGGCGCTGCCTGGGCACGATCGCGGCCCAGGACTATCACGGGGAGGTCGAGCACATCATCGTCGCCGACGACCAACCACGGGTCGACGAGGTAATTGGGGCTGTCGACTCCGCTCACCAGCCTCTATCGGGCGCTGGTCATGGCTGCGGCGGACTTCGCGCACAGCGAGCGGCTTCTCTTCGAGAACGACGGCCGCCCGTATCTCAGACCCGAGTACCCCTGGGCTCGCAACGTGCACCAACGTCGCCTCGTGTACGAGCATTATGAACGTCGGTGTCATGGCGCGCGGCTCGAACCGCTTCCGCGACCGCATGGGCATGGCGTACTCCTGTGTCGATCTCGGCGCCCGGCTCCTTCGCCGCGAGTTCTTGCGAGCAAACCCCTTCGACGCTGGCTACTCGTTGTCCGACTGGCAGGCCGGATTGTGGCCTGGAGGGGCGCTACGAGATCGGGCCACGGGCGCTCGGCCACCGGTCGCTGCTCGCGTCACCACTTCTGGCCAGCAGTAAGCAGGTGCTCAACACCATCAAAGGGCGCGAAGCCTACCGGCCGATCGCGCCCTGCTGTCGCTGCGAGGAACTGGACCGCTTGTTCGTGTCCCCCGTCGAAGATCCGTACATGCTCTACTTCAGCCTGATCAAGACCAACGCCTTGCCGGCCATCACCCACGCCGACGGCACGGCCAGAGTCCAGTCGGTGCGGGCGGGTGACGTTCCAATGCTTCACCGGCTCCTGCAGGCATTCGGGTCCCAGACGGGTTACGGCGTCCTGTGCAACACCTCGCTGAACTACCACGGGCGCGGGTTCATCAACTCCATGTCCGAACTACTGGCGTACTGCGAGGCGAGTGAGATTCGGGAGGTTGTCGTCGAGGATCGGTGGTATCGGAGGCTTTGGCCGTAGGTCAGCGATCGTCGGTCCGCGCCTTGCCCTGGTCGTCGCGCACCTGCGCGCCCAGCGCCTCGGCGTACCTGCGGCCAAGTTTGAAGATGTGGGCCCGCTTCGATTGCCCGAGAACTGGTACCAGATCTGCGGCACGTCACTACGATGGAAATAGCGGATCGAGTCGTACCTGTACAGCAGGCAGTACAACGCGACCACATTGAGCGCCGGCAACGCGTCAGCGGAGCTGCACCCAGGCGATGGTCCATGGCAGCGGCTTCGCCACCGCGCGCACCTGCCCGACCTGGGCGACGAACCGTGTGAACGCCCTGGCCGACCAGTGGTTGAGGTGGCCGGGGGTGTTGCCGAGGGCGCGGAGGTGCCGGCCGGCGCACAGGTTCCCGCCCCGGAACAGTGGCTCACGCGGGACGGACAGCACGAGGTTGCGCCGTGACGCGCGCGCGTATTCCCGCAACGCCGCCTCAGGCAGCGGCAGGTGTTCGAGCACTTCGACGCTGACGAGCGTGTCGAAACAGTTGTCGGGGAACGGCAGGTGCTGGGCGTCGGCGTGGAGGAATCGCGCCCCGCGCAGTGACTGCCACCCGGTCCGAAGTCCCGCGTCGGGGAGGTCAAGCGCCGTGACATTGGGGAAACGCTCGTGCAGGCGTCCCGTGATCTC
>WHSQ01000135.1 GCA_009380005.1 Actinomycetota bacterium
ATCGCCGCGACCAGGAGACCCCTTCGCCATGAGTGACCTCCGTTTCCTAGGTCAGTCGCGCGCTCTCGGTGCATCGGACCACACCCAGAGTTCGTCGAAGGTTTTGACTGTCGGCGTTTGGGAACCCACCTGCGGATCGGCGGAGGGGAAGTCGGGGGACGCAGGCTCATGCGGGGTCGCCTGGGAAAAGGCGCGAAACTAAGCATTCGCAAGAGGAGGAGTCCATGCGCGAAGACCAAGACGTTCTTGAGTGGATAAGCCAGCTGATGAACGAGGAACACGAGCTCCTCAAGCAGGAAGAGCACGAAGGCGCCAGCGAAGCGAAGCGAGAGCGACGGCGCGAGATCGAAGAATGTTTGGACCAGTGCTGGGACATGCTTCGTCAACGCCGCGCGAAACGAAGGGCGGGGCTCGATCCGGACTCCGCGGCCGTCCGCGAAGTAGATATGGTTGAGCACTACAAGCAATAACGGGCGACTTAGGCAATGCAATGTCCAGCAGCACGATGGCGGGCTGAAGCGACTCCGTCATGGAAAGTGCCGACGCGCCGTCCGGCGCCTCGCCGACCACGTCGAACCCCTCCGCCTCGAGCAGAGCGCGGGCGAACGACCGCGGAAGCCGGCGTGATCATCGACGATTAGGACAGTCTCTACCACGCTGAGATAGTCGCACGCGGCACCCACGCCTGCCATCAGGGCCAGCCCTACTGTATTCAAGCAAGGCGTCGGTCCGCAGCGATATCCCAGGTCACGACCGGAGCCCTGCCCGGCTGATCCCGCTGGCGCTCGCGGTGATCGCGGCGATCCTGGGCATGGGCTGCGCGAACGATGGAGCGCCCGGAGACAACGCCGGCGAATCCTCGGAGCAAGCCGACGCTGCCACCGGCGCCCGGAACCTGAGCGGCACCTATCGATGGGTGGTCACCTCAGGATGCACGAAATTGAATAGAAGTCGACCGTCCGCCCTCTGATTCCTTCCGAGGGCGTGTCGGCATCGGACAGAACGTGGGTCAGGTCGATTCGCTGCCGTGGGTGCCCGACCAGACGCTCGATGACCACCTTCACTTCCTTGACTCCGCGCGCGCTCTCCCCCTCGAGAGAAAGAGGTCGCCCTGCGCGCCGCCGCCGCTCACACGAGCCGCGAGATCGCTGAGGAGGTCTTCCTCTCGCCCGCACGGTCGATTACCACCTGGGCAACGCCATGCGAAAACTCGCGGTGGCCTCGCGCCGGCAACTGGCCGACGCACACACGCGCGCGCCGGCGGTGACGTTAGGCCTGCGACTCTGTCACGAATGAATCCAATAGAAGCTTCGTCATCCTTCTTGCGTACTGCTTGGGCGACCAACCGAGCTCGCAAGTGAGTTCGCGCCACGGACTCTGCATCGTGACCGTATAGAAGAGATCGCCGGCGTCCTCGACGGTCCATCCGTCGGTCAGCCGACCTTCTTCGGCGATGCGTTGGACGATCATGCGATGTGCGGCCCTGCTTCGCGTCATGCGGTCCCTCCACGCAGCTCCTAAGGCCGTGTCCTGATACTGCGCGGCCTCGAGAACGCGAGCCACCGAATCGATCTTTGCGTTGTAGGTGCTATGGAGCACAACCGCTCGACGGAGCATCTCGACCCCCGATTCCGCTGCGAAGACGTGGGCGAGGAGCTTGGGGAAGCCGAGCGTCTCGGGCATGAACTCGACAAGAGCCAGCAGGAGATTCGCTCGATCCCCGAAGTGGAGATAAACCGCCTGGCGCGATACCCGCGCTCGTTCGGCCACGTCACGGAGCCTGATATCGGCGCCGACTTCCTCGATCGCCTCCCAGGTGGCGAAGAGGATCCGGCGTCGAGTATCGGGATCGCCGTAGGCACGAGCGTCACTTGACATGATGTAAAGCTACCAGGTATCGTCGTTTACATCACGTCAATCAGGAGCTGGGAAGAGCTAGTGCGACCTCAACACGAGCGAGTGGAAACGGTAGTCATCGGTGGGGGTCAAGCCGGGCTTGCGGTCGGATATCACCTCGCAAGACGAGATCTTCCCTTCGTGATCCTCGATGCGAACGAGCGCATAGGGGACGCCAGGAGGAAGCGATGGGACTCGCTCCGTGTCTTCACGCCAGCCCGTTTCAACGGGCTGCCCGGGATGCCCTTTCCGGGAGCCCGGCACTCATTCCCCACCAAGGATGAAGTAGCGGACTACCTCGAGGCCTACGCGGCGCGATTCGAGCTGCCGGTTAGGACCAGTACGAAAGTGCATCGGGTGTCGAGAAACGGCGGATTCGAAGTGTGGGCTGGTGACCACGTCTGGCGCGCGGACAACGTCGTTGTGGCCATGGGAACCCACCAGGTTCCGTGGATCCCGCCGTTCGCCGGTGAGCTAGACCCCGGGATCGTTCAGCTCGATGCCGGGAACTATCGCAACCCCGACCAGCTTCAACCCGGCCCAACACTCGTCGTCGGAGCCGGAAGCTCCGGAGCCGAGATCGCTCTCGACGTCGCACCGACGCATCAGACATGGCTATCCGGCAGACATCCTGGTCACGTCCCCTTCCGCATCGAAAGCCGGCTCGGCCGCGTTCTCGTCCCGGTGATCATCGGTTTCGCATTCCACAAGGTTGTGACAGTCCGGACCCCGATCGGTCGCAAGGTCCGTCCCAAGCTTCTGTCAGAAGGCAAGGCGTGGATACGGGCAAAACCTAAGGCGCTCGCTGCTGCAGGTATCGAGCGAGTCCCTCGTGTCGTGGGTGTGCAAGACGGACTTCCAGTTTTGGAGGACGGACGCGTCCTCGAGGTAAGCAATGTGGTTTGGTGCACCGGGTTCCGTCCTGACTTCTCGTGGATCGATCTCGACGTCTTCGGAACCGGCGGAAACCCGATCGAACCGGTTCACGAACGCGGTGTCATCCACTCAGAGCCAGGGCTCTATTTCGTTGGTCTGTTCTTCTTGTACGCGGGGTCGTCGGAATTACTTCGAGGCGTCGGACGGGATGCGGAATACGTCGTCGAGCACATCGCGAAGACCCGCACCGGAGCTGCACGAGAATCCTCGAGAGGTATCGGTGTCACCCAGGTCTAGACGATCGAAGACAGAAGCCAAGCGTCGCTCTTACGCGCGGGAAGCGCGGAAATATGACCAGGACATCGATTTCTGGGAACGGAAGCTGTTCGGTCCCGAGCATCGGCAGTGGGCATGCTCGCGAGCCGTTGGAGACACACTCGAGGTCGCCATCGGTACGGGGCTCAACCTGCCGCACTATCCCCCAGGTGTACGTCTCACCGGGCTCGATCTCACCCCCGAGATGCTCGCTGTCGCAGAGACGCGCGCCCAGAGCCTCGGACGCGACATCAATCTGCGGGAGGGCGATGCCCACGATCTCCCATTCGACGAGCGGTCTTTCGACACCGTCGTATGTACCTACGCGATGTGCAGCGTTCTCGACGAAGTGAAAGTGATCGCAGAGATGAATCGCGTCCTGCGCGCCGGAGGCCGGTTGATCTTGGTGGATCACGTTCGCAGCACGGTCAAGCCGCTTCTCTGGCTGCAACGGATCTACGAGTTCATCCCGTCTCGCACGAAGGGCGAATACATGACGAGAAGGCCGGCCCTCCATGTGGTGGCCGCCGGCTTGGAGATCGAGGAAGGTGATCGCTTAAGAGCCGGGGTGATCGAGCGTCTGGTTGCTCGGAAGCACTAGCGCGAAGCGAAAGTCGGCCACCCATTCGCGGCCCTCCCGCGGTCCCCTACGCCTAGGACCTATTCACTCGCTACGGTTCTGGTGGGCGGTGACGGGTTCGAACCGCCGTCCTCTCGGGTGTAAGCCGAGCGCTCTCCCACTGAGCTAACCGCTCTGATCAATCGGACGGTCCGCTTTGTAAGTGCGACTCGGTGGAATTTGACCACCTGGAGAAACGTTCGTTATCGCAGTTCAGAGCCGCTTTGCGCGTAGTCTCATCTAACCTCTTTTGAGAGACCCCGCGAAAACGTGGGATGAGGTCCTGAGAGGTTGTCCCCGGTCCCGTGGAATTTGAAATGGCGGCCCTCCGCCTCGCCGCTG
>WHSQ01000136.1:0-1090 GCA_009380005.1 Actinomycetota bacterium
GGTGTAGCGGGTCGCACTCCCGCACGAAGAAACCGGTCGCGGCTTTGAGCACCTCGACGGTCTGCTCAAGCTCCCGGCACTTGCGGCGAAGCGCCGCCAGCTCGGCCGCCGCGTCGCTGCTCAGCCCCGGCGCATGCCCGGCATCCACCTCCACCCGCCGCACCCACTGCCGCAGCGACTCAGCGGTCATCCCCAACCGGGCCGAGATCGCCTTCATCGCCGCCCACCGCGACGGGTACTCCGCCACGTGATCCTGGAACAGGCGGACCGCCCTCGCCCTCATCTCCGGGTCGTACTTGATCGACATCGTGCCATCCTTCCCAACTTGGGAGGTGCGCACAAAACCCGGGGCGGTTCATGCACCACTCACACGTGCGCAGCGGCATGGTTTAACCTCCTCTGTTTCGTTACCGGGTTTGGTCACGAAACCTGTGCTGGAAGCAGGGTGCAGTAGTAGTCGGCTTCGGCCTCGGCCGGTGGCCGGCGGCCGAGCCGGTGCATGAGCCGTCGTGGTTGTACCAGGCCACCCACGCCGAGGTGATCTCCTCCAGATCGGCGAGGCTGGTGACCGGCCCGGTCCGAAACGGCGAGCCGTCACGCACGCACTCGGTCTTATATAGACCTATGGTAGTCTCAGCGAGTGCGTTATCGTACGCGTCGCCGACGCTGCCGATCGAGGGCTGCAGCCCTTCCAGCATCAGCGTCTCACTAAAGTGGACCGCCGTGTACTGAGAGCCGGCATCCGAATGGTGGATGGTGCCACCGGCAAGCGGGTGGCCCTGCCGGGCGCGCAACGCGACCGCCTGCCGGATCGCCGACTCCACGAAGCTGGTGTGCTTGGTAAGCGAGCAATCCCAGCCAGGGATGTAGCCGGCGAACGCATCAATGACAA
This sequence comes from Actinomycetota bacterium, assembly GCA_009380005.1. Lineage (GTDB taxonomy): Bacteria > Actinomycetota > CADDZG01 > CADDZG01 > WHSQ01 > WHSQ01. The sequence continues at coordinate 893 of WHSQ01000136.1, forward strand.
ACGCGGTGTAGCCGAACCCGCCACCGGCCAGCGGCACGTACGTGAAATCAGCCACCCACAAGCCATCCGGCGCCTGCGCGGTGAAGCACCGGTTGACCAGATCCGGCGCCCTGGCCGCGGCCGGGTCGGCCACGGTGGTGCGCTCGGTCCTGGCCCGGGTGACACCGCGCCAGCCGTGCTCGCGCATCAGCCGCTCCA
>WHSQ01000136.1:1100-3708 GCA_009380005.1 Actinomycetota bacterium
GGTGTAGCGGGTCGCACTCCCGCACGAAGAAACCGGTCGCGGCTTTGAGCACCTCGACGGTCTGCTCAAGCTCCCGGCACTTGCGGCGAAGCGCCGCCAGCTCGGCCGCCGCGTCGCTGCTCAGCCCCGGCGCATGCCCGGCATCCACCTCCACCCGCCGCACCCACTGCCGCAGCGACTCAGCGGTCATCCCCAACCGGGCCGAGATCGCCTTCATCGCCGCCCACCGCGACGGGTACTCCGCCACGTGATCCTGGAACAGGCGGACCGCCCTCGCCCTCATCTCCGGGTCGTACTTGATCGACATCGTGCCATCCTTCCCAACTTGGGAGGTGCGCACAAAACCCGGGGCGGTTCAGGTGACCACTTGGTGGCCAGCTTGCCGGCCACCGCCTCGCGAAGGTCGGCCTCGACGGTCAACCGGCGCGGCTTGGGCCGCCGACGGCGCAGGTAGGCCCGGTTGTGGGCGTACCAGGGTTGGTAGCACCCGTCGGGCTTGCGGTTGCGTGCGATCTCCCGGTAGACGCTTTGATAGCTCTTGCCGATCCGGGCGGCGATCACCTTGACCGACTCTCCGCGGGCAAGCCCGTCAGCGATCTCGATCCGGTCGTCCTGGCTCAGATACCGCGGGCTGATCGGGCGCTCGATGAAGTTCACGCTGCCAGCGTCGATAAACCACAGCGACCCGCAGCTCAACGACACACCCACACGCTGGGCTGCCGCCGACCCAGACAAGCCGGTCCGGATCAGTTCAAAGTAGCGGCGCTTGACCGCCGTCGGTGCCTTGTTGTGCGCGTACCTCGGCATGCGAATCCTTCCCATCAGGATTCGCAACGACCGGTAGAAACCAACCCTCGTCCAACGGCCGATGCGACCAGTCGGTCATCTCCTCGATGACCTTGTCGGTGATCCGGGAGATCGTCTCCTTCGACACCGACGCCCCGTAGATCTCGGCGAAGTGCGCCGAAAGTCGAGTCGACCTGGGGCGCGGTGCCGGCATTGCTGTCGGTCCGTTTCCCCAGGCCGCTCGCCGAACCCGCCGTGCCGATCTCTCGGCAACGGGCTCTCCACGGTGTCTGTCGTCAGGTGTGGTTCACTGTTGGCCAGGGGCTGGGGATGTTGCGGCGGCGGTATCGGGTGACCGGTGTCGCCGCTATGTTGTGTAACTCGATTCCGTCCGCATTGATGGTGCGCCACCCGGAGGGGGTGCGTAGCCATCGGTGGACGTCGCGCCCATCGCCAGCGGCGTCGGGCTTTGACCCATCGCACGATCCGCCACCAGATGAAGTAGGCGAGCCGGTCGAAGGTGTGTTTGGCCACGGCGTGCCGGAAATACGCGGCCCAGCCTCGGGTGATCTGGTTGATCCTGATCAGGGTCTCGTCCAGATCCAGCGGAGACGTCCTGCGGGTCAGGGCGCGAACCTTGTCCTTCAGCGACCGGACGGGCCGGTCGGCGATGAACGTGTAGACGCGCCACTGGTCGCGGGTGCCCTTCTTGCCTCGCCACAGGATGCGGAAGCCCAGGAAGTCGAACCCGTCGCTCATGTGCACGATCCGAGTCTTTGACGGCGACAAGCGCAGTCCGATCGGAGCGAGCACGGCCGCGACTTGCTCGTGCAGGGCACCGACATGCTCCCGGGTGCCGAACACCATGACCACGAAGTCATCGGCGTAGCGCACCAGTCGCCAGGTCGGTTCGCCCCTACCGCGCCAGTAGTGGCGACGGTTCTCCGTCGACATCCGCCCGCCCGGCTTCCACTCCCGATGCAGGTGCTCGTCGAGCACCGACAGCGCGATGTTGGCCAACAGCGGGGAGAGGATGCCCCCTTGCGGTGTGCCGGTCGGGGTGTCCCGCTGTTCGCCGAGTTCGGTAAGAACTCCGGCCTTGAGGAACGCCTTGACCAGCACCAGCACACGTTTGTCCTTGATCCGGGCGCGCACCCGGCCCATCAACGCCGCGTGATCGATCGTGTCGAAACACGCCTCGATGTCGGCGTCGAGGACCCACCGGTAGCCGCGGCTACCGAACAGGTGAATGTCCGCGATCGCGTCGTGTGCTCGCCGTTTGGGCCGAAACCCGTAGGAGACCGGCTCGAAGTCGGCCTCGAAGATCGGCTCCAGGACGAGTTTCAACGCCGCCTGAACGACCCGGTCGGTGACCGTCGGAATGCCCAGCTTACGGACCTTTCCCGACCCACCCGGCTTAGGGATCCTATGTTCCCGTACCGGTTGTGGACGAAACGAGCCGTCCTTGATCCCCGCCCGGATGCCGTCCAGGAAAAGCGACACGCCGATCTCCCGCTCGATCCGGGCGACCGTCAGGCCGTCTGAACCGGCTGTGCGTGCCCCGGCGTTGCTCGCGACCCGGTCCCATGCCACGCGCAAGGTCATCGGGTCGTGCACGAGATTGAACAGGTCGTCGAACCTGCGACCACGATCGGCCGCCGCCCAACGGTGAAGCTTGGCCTGCATCTTCGATACCCTGCCAACCGGCCCATCGGACCAGTCCGCAGGAGCGTCGCCGTTCGACGGCGCGTCTCTCGGCATTGCAGCATCCCTTCTCCTCGATACCGCTGCCGCCCTTCCCCATGTGATCGGCTTTCCCGAC
>WHSQ01000136.1:3718-3967 GCA_009380005.1 Actinomycetota bacterium
TTGGTCGGGCAGCCTCGTACGGCGCAGCGGCGTCCCGCCAGCCCGCCTGCGGACGCTGATGAGCTGCTACGGGTAAGGCTGCGGCAGATCTCAGTCGAGTATCCGCGGTGGGGGTGGCGCAAGGCCCACGCGATCGCCGTCCGGGACGGGCTGGTGGTCAACCGGAAACGCACCCGCCGGTTGTGGATCGCCGAAGGGCTCAAACGGCCCGCCCGGGTGGTCAAGAAGCGGCGGGTCGGCCCAGGCAGG
>WHSQ01000137.1:0-420 GCA_009380005.1 Actinomycetota bacterium
CGTAGGCCCTCGCCGGGCAACATGATCGTTGTCGGGGTTTCCTTCCAACGGCCGTGGGAGACTTCGTAGCTCCTGGTAACCCAATAAATGCACCCTTCACGACCGCCGTATCCCGTACTGCACCGGCGAGACGTCCGCGACGAGGTCGAGGTCCCAGATTGCAGACAGTAGATCGACGTAACCCTCAAGTGAAATCCACGGCGTGAACGCAACGAACGTCGGGTTGAGTGTCAGCCCGACGTCCTTGCAGAGTGAGGCGGCGCGCCGGAAGTCCTCTTTGGAGTGGTGCTTGTCGAAGATGGCGAGGACGCGATCGTCGACGCTTTCGACCGCGCTTGTGACGAACAAACACCCCGTTTCTTTGAGTTGTGGTGCGAGACCGGCGTGCTTCAGCAGGTGCTCGATCTTAATCGTGACGTC
>WHSQ01000137.1:430-3965 GCA_009380005.1 Actinomycetota bacterium
GGTGCGTTTAAGAAGTCGGGGTCGCCGAAGGTGATATGACGCGCGCCGGCCTTCACTTGCTGCGCGACGTCCTCCAACACCACGTCCCTGGATACCACACGGAACTTGCCTCCGTATACGGGAACCACCGGGCAATGGCTGCAGAGATGTTTGCAGCCGCGTGTCGCCTCCGTGTAGCCGACCTTGCGAATGTCGCCCGGCCCCACGTGCAGGTGCGCGTACTCCTCGAGCGGGGGGAGACCACTGCGATCAGGGATCACGAACTTCTGACGGTCGAGGGAGACGACAGTTTCGTGCGCGTGCGTTTCGCCCCCTTCCGACAGCCGCTTCACGAGCGCGACGAGCGGCGCCTCGAACTCGCCCCCGATGATCGAATGCGCGCCGAGCTTGCGCAGGAAGTGCTCGTTCATCGGCGCGTACAGCCCATAGAAACAGTAGTGCGCGCCGAGGTTGAGGGCGCGCACCGTGCGAAACACTTCGACGGCGAGGCGCGTTGCCGTGTGCATCGGAACGTAGAAGGCGACCAGGTCGGCCGCGGTGATCGTCTCCGCTTCGAGGGACTGCACCGCGAGGTCGAGGCACGTCACGGTGGTGCCCTCGCGCTCGAGCCACGCGGCCGGCGACGCGAGCCCAAACGGCTGGCGCCCGAGCTCGTAGGTGGAGACGAGAACGACCTTCATTTCGGCGCTCCGTCGATCTCTATCTCGAGTAGACCGTGAGCGCTGCGCAGGGCACCCTCGACCTCCTCGGGGGTTTCGCGCCTCGCGAACAAGAACCCGAGATAGCGGTCACCCTCCGGGAGCGGCGTGACCGGACGCCCCCGGCCGATTGTGATGTCCAGCCCCGCGATCCCGGGCACGGCGCGCGCCGCCTCCTGCCCGCCGACCCTTAGCAAGACGCCGGCTGCCGTTATCGGAATCATCATCACGCCGGAGGCGGCCCACTCCCTGCCGCGCTCCCGCAGGGGGAGCCCGAGCGCGTGGCGGAGGATGAGCTCCTCGAGCGTCGCGCCGAAGCCGAACCGCAACGAGCGCGAGCACAGCCCGCCGATCGAGCGCGCGGCGATCTCAAGCATCCACAGGTCGCCATCGTCGACTCGCAGCTCAGCGTGCACCGGCCCCTCCGTGAGGCCGATCGCGGCGATCGCTCGATTGGTGACTTCCTTGATCGCGCCCTGGGTCGCATCGGCCAGGCGCGACGGCGTGACGTAGATCGTCTCCTCGAAGAAGGGGCCCTCGAGAGGGTCGGGCTTGTCGAACAGCGCAAGGATCTCGAGATCCCCGCCCCGAAGCATCCCCTCGACGGCGACTTCCTTGCCGGGCACGTAGCTCTCGATTAGTAGCGGCGCGCCGGAACCTGCACCCGTCTTCTCGCAGATCGAGCGCGCCCTTTTGGCGGCGAGCACGGCCGACTCGGCGTCGTCCGCCCGGATCACCCCCCGGCTGGCGGACAGCGACACCGGCTTGACCACGACCGGATAGCCGACCTCCGCGCAGAGCGCGGCGACGTCCGCTCCCGATTCGGCCCGTCTGTAGCGAGGCTGCGGAATGGCGCCCGCCTCGAGCGCCCGGCGCAGCGCCGCCTTGTCCCGGGTCGCCTCCGCGGCGCCGAGAGGGTTGTGGGGCAGCCCGAGGCGCTCAGCAGCAAGGGTCGCCATGAGCACGCCCTGATCGTCGGTGGCCACAACGGCGTCGAGCGGCGCCTGCTCGGAGTAGGCGACGATCGCCTCGGCGCCGGCCTCGGGCACCTCGAAATCGACAAGGACGGGCCCGTCCTGCATCGCTGGGGCGATCGCAAAGCGGCGGTTCGAGCCGACCACGACATCGGCGCCGAGAGCACGGGCCGCGTCGAGGAAGTCGGCGGCCCTGTAGGTCTCCGTGGGCAGCAGCAAGAGCACGCGGGGTCGCCTCGATGGGACCGCGGAGCGAAGTCTTGCCATTCCTCTATCATGACGTGAAGCGTCTATGACGGGGACCAGACCAAGGGAGGCTCCCACGACGGTGAAGGCACCTTTGTGAAAGGGCCTTTCGGCTTCGGGCAGCGCAAATCCGCTGAAGAGGCGCCTGTGTCTCAGGTGCCGCTGGTCAGGATCACCGAGCCGGCCTCATCCGTCGTCCTCCAGATCCGCGCGCGTGACCCCGAGCCCGAGCGCCTCGCCCTCTGGCTCGAGATAACCGGCAGCCGGGGCCCGGAGTACAGCTACGAGATGTACCTCCTGCCGCTGGACGAGGCGTCGGAGGAAGATGCCGTCGTGCACCACGACGACCTCCCGATCGTCGTGACCGCCTCGAGCATCGACAAGGTGCGAGACGCCACGATCGATTTCCAGGGCGACCTCTACGAGGGCGGCGGGCTCCTGCTCGACAACCCCAACAAAGAGGGCGCGCCGATGGGCATGCTCCCGATCATGCCGACCCCCGCTCCGGCGCGCGCGAGCCCGGCCGTCGGCACCGCCCCGCCGGCGGACCTCTCGGGCGACGTCGCGCAGCGTGTCGCTCAGGTGCTCAACCAATCGATCAACCCGCAGATCGCAGCTCACGGTGGGCGCGCCGACCTCGTTGCCGTGGAGGACGACGTTGCGTACCTGCGGCTGTCCGGGGGGTGCCAGGGCTGCGGCATGGCGACCGTGACGCTCAGCCAGGGCATCGAGGTGGCCATCACCGAGGCCGTGCCCGAGATCAACCGCGTCGTCGACGTCACCGATCACGCCTCTGGGACCAACCCGTACTTCGAGGCGGCGAAGCAGTAGCCGTCTCCTTCTCGGGGGGCGGGCTCGTCGATCCGAAACGGGGTTCGAGCACCTGATTCCGGCCGGTAGGCGTACGCCACCCCGCTCCTGAAAGGCTACGGCGTGTCACTCAAGGTCCCAGGGAGAATGAGAGGTGTCACAGCGCTTCGTTAGGTTGGAGACATGTCAGGACGGAAGTCGAGAGCCGACAAAGCTCGCAATAACAAGCAACAATCCCGCAAGAACGACCGCCGCAAGAGTTCGCGCGCGGAGCGCTCTTCCGCAAGACCAACAGTTGTAAAAGCTCTCGCTGACAACACTCAGGGGATGAAGGAGGAGACTGGTGCAGGTCGTGCACGACGGCATACCGGGGTGAAGGGTGCACAAACTCAGTTCCGTCATGCTGCCGCCTCATAGTATTCGTGCAGCAGCCCGCCAAGTCGATCTCGCACAACCGCTGCGTCAACGGGAAGCGGCGTCCTCTCGAACTTTTCGTGCTCCGGCGGTTGAAGCCGCAGCGCACGGTGAGGTCGCTGTTGGTTGTAATGGCGAACGTAGATCTTGAGAACGCGCTCGAGGTGACGACGGGAGAAGATGAGCAGCCAGTCGAGGCACTCGGTCCTGACGGTTCGGATCCATCGCTCACAGAACGCATTGGCACGAGGTGCCCTGACGGGAGTGCGAACCGCTTGCAGCCCCTCGGCTGCGAACACGTCATCGAAAGGGCCGCAGAACTTGGCATCGCGGTCATGGATGAGAAACCGCAACGGCTCTTCTCGTTCGTCGAGGTGGAACGTGAAGTTCCTC
>WHSQ01000138.1:0-582 GCA_009380005.1 Actinomycetota bacterium
TGTTGCCGCCGATGCGGTCCGCCACCGGTGCGTAGCTCGCGGGGGTGCAGCCGGTTCCCGCATAGACGAGGTCCGCGGTCTCGTCGGCGACCTCGGGCGTGCCGGCCCACTGGACGGCGTCGAGATCGCCGGCCAGCTCGGTCGGGCTGTTCACCCTGACGACCAGTCCGCCGGTCATGTGCTCGTCGCTGCGATCTGCCAGGGGATGCGCCGCCACGTCACCCTTCGGGCGCTTGTGATCTGCTCCCGGATGCGCTGCCGCTCCCACCGGCGCGAGCGCCCCCGCGAGCATCAGCGTCATCGTCGCGGCGGTAAGCCGGCGGCTGCGGACATCCCTGGTCGGGCCCATAGCGTTCTCCTCTCGCTCGGCCCTCCGCCTCCGGACGACCGAGCAGTCGCCGATCGGCGCCCCTCAGCGCCGTTTGCACCTTCTAGTGGTTTGCGGCGCGCGCTCCGATTCCTGCCTCGGGATCCACGCCCGTTCGCGACCCGGAGGCTGGGCTCAGCGCGGCCCAACGTATGGGGCTCGCCCTGCAAACTTAGGGGACCACCCCCGATGTGGGGCGGTTCCGTGCGCCCTAG
>WHSQ01000138.1:592-3930 GCA_009380005.1 Actinomycetota bacterium
CAGATAGTAGGTGGGGTGGCGTTCGCGGGCACACCGACCTGCTCCGACGAGATGGGGATCGCGAATCACGGCCAGCACATCGTGGGTGACTACGTCACCGACATCGGCCACGAGACGATGGGTTGGTCGCCCGCCGGCCAGGTCGGCCAGGCGATCGCGGGAAGCGGCGCGGACAAGCCGGGGGCTCCGGCCGCCAAGGGCCACATGCTCGCCGGCATCGCGCCGGGAGCTTCGTTCTGTACCGGCTCCAGCAACGATGGGATCCACCTATAGATCGGAGGACGAGATGCCACTCTTCATGGACGTGCACACGATCGACGGGGGAGTCCCCGTCGGCGACGTCGTCAAGGCGCACAAGGCCGATCTCGAGACCCAAGACGCCTACGACGTGAAGTACCTGCGGTACTGGGTCGACCAGCAGGCCGGCAAGATCTTCTGCCTCGTCGATGCCCCGGATGCGGAGGCGGCGAACACCGTTCACCGCGAGGCGCACGGGCTCGTGGCCGAAGAGATCTACGAGGTGCAGGAGGGGTCGTAGGTCCGGCGTCCTGGGACGGGGGCTCGCGATGCGGGCCCCCGTCTCGGCGCGCCGCAGTACCGCTCGGGGGGCCCTGGGCGACCCGTTGGGTCTAGCGCGAGGCCGGGCCGGATTCGACGAGCCCGCGCACGAAGGCGGCCTGGCCCGCATGTTGGAGGTCGTCCGAGACCACGCTGACCAACCGCACCCCGAGCGAGACGGGTGGATCCCAGGACTCGTCGACGATGCGGTCGAGGTCGGCGTCGCTCAATCCGTTCACGTAGGCGATGGTCCGCTCGTAGACGGCGTCGTGATACCCGGTCAGGAGCTCTCCCGACCCCACCCGGACGGCCGAGACGTCATCGGACGAATGCCCGTATCCCGTGTCGGACGCGGGCAGAGGGAGATCGAAGCGATCCACCCAGTCATCCGACGTGTACACCTGCTCCGTGCCTGCTGCATCTGCGACGTGGTCATCCTGGATCCGCGTCACGTGCCACACCAGCCACGCGATCGAGTTGGCTTCGTCGTTGATGCGAACGGACAACTGCTCGGCCGTCAAACCATCCACGACTCGATGGGAAACCTGCCGGATCCTGGTGAAAGCGTCGACCAAGATGTCTGCAGAAGTCACGCTCGCTCCTTTCTGACGATCGCATGCCTGCGCCGCCGAGTGGCCGTAGCAGAAGATGTCGGCTGGAGCATGTCCCCGAGCGATCTCCTTCCGGGTGTTCCCCGGCGAGTCAGTTCGCGGCTAGACGGCTCACGAGAGGCACCGACAACAACACCGTGACGATGCGTAGTAGATGGAACCCGACGACGAGAGCCGTATTCGCCTCCATCTCGGTCGTAAGAGCGCCCATCTGCACCAGTCCGCCGGGAGAGGTTGCGAGGACCGCGGTGACCGGGTCCATGACCCCCAGCTTCCACAGCATCCATGCGAGGAACCATCCCATGACCACGAAGGCGGTGACCACCAGCACGAGCGGCACGATGCTGCCGCTGATGGCTCCGATCAGTTGCCTACTGAACCTGGTTCCGAGATCCCAGCCGATCACCAGCAGGGCCGCGAACCTGATCAGCCCGGGCATGTCCGGGACCTGAACGCCGGACAGCTTGAGCGTGGCCATCCCGGCCATGGCGCCGATCAGCGCTCCCGCGGGGAAGTTCATCCAATGCAATAGCGCCGCTGCTCCCAGTGCGACGAGGAGGGACATGACAAGGCTCACCCGAAAGCTCCTCTCGTTCGTAGTCGACACGTTCACCTAAAGGTCACCGAAGGACGAGGAGATCGCGCCGGTCCACGACCAGCTCGGGACTTGTCTGCTCGGAGGCGGCCCGATCAAGTCTTGCGAGTCCCTCCGCGAACTCGTCCTCGTCGATCAGCGTCAAGGTCGAGTTCGCGCGCACCCGGAGCCGGTCGTGGTAGGCGCGCAGATCGGGGGCGATCACCTCAGGAACGCTCTCCAGCGTCTCGACTCCGAAACCTGTCGACGAGAACGCCTCTGCCGTCTGCTCTACCGTCGGCCACCTCTTCGCCGCCAGTCGCTTCGCCGGGGGGAAGAAGTCGAGCCAGTGCACATGTTCGATTCGGTCGCCGAACGAATTACGGATCAGGACCGGGTCCCCGTCCTTCAGCACGCGGCGGAGCTCTCCTGCACAGGCGCGCAGATCGGCGATGTGATGCAGCACGGTGGAAAGCCACGCGCAGTCGCAACAGCGATCCCGCAAAGGGATCCGCTCGGCTCTCCCCCCAACGTAGATGACGTCGGGCAGAGGGCGTTTGGTCGCGGCCTCTCGTCGCATCGCGTCCGACGGCTCGACCCCCAGCACGACGACGTCGAACCATGTTGTCAGCGCTTCCGAGAAGAGCCCGGTGCCGGATCCGAGGTCGAGTACGGGCCGGCCGGGGGCCGGGACGTATCGGCTCAGGACGACCCTCCATGCGTCGAGTTGATCGAGCGACAGAGCCCGGCCCGCGTCGTAGACGGCGGCCATGCGCTCGTAGTCCGTCCGGCGTCCGGTCACGTGCCCTCGAGCATCCTGCTCGTAGGAGCGTGGAGGTGCGCCTTCCCCGATCGGGCACGAGCGCATCCGAGCCTCACGACCGGCCCCGACAGAGGGTTGCGATCCGAGCGAAGTCGTCGAGCTCCTCGACCCGCCAGCACGTCGTCGCAACGTCCCGAGCCGCCTCCGTGCCGATCACCGGCGATGCAAGGTCCAGGAACTTCGCTTCGATCTCGTCGTCGGTCATCGGCTTCGCGGGTGTGCCCTTGTTGTGCATGACCTCCCGGGTCAGCCGACGACCATCGGTGAGAGTGATCGCGATGACCGCGGCATCCTTCGGGAGCGAAGCGTCGACGGCGATAGAGACCCGCTTGCGAATCTGTCCGACGGCGGGATCGTTGACCCTGTCGTCCTGGAACTGCCGAACGCTGGCAGCGCCGTCGACGGCGGCTACCGCAGCGCAGTGAAAGATGCTGAACTTCGCCTCCAGCCCCGTCTGCGGCTCCTGCTTGGCGGTCACCCACGAGACGTAATCGTTCACGCCGGCTTCGATCGAAACGATCTCCTTCGCGTCGAAACCGAATTCCTCCCGCAGAGCGATGACGCCCTCGATCGTCGGGTGAGTGAGCGACCCGCACGCATAGGGCTTGAATCCGTTGTCCGCCAGTGTCCACGTTTCCCCGAGGTCCGCTGTCAGGAGGGCATCGTCCGTCTCCGTCGAGAGCACCTGCAGGAATCCGTGCTTCGCCTCGAGTATCGACGTCGACGCGCGGAAGCCCTTGGCGGCGAGAAGCGCGGCGAGCAACCCATCCAT
>WHSQ01000139.1 GCA_009380005.1 Actinomycetota bacterium
AGCACGTCCGGGTCGTCGGTGATCTTCGCGGTCGCCTTCGGGTAGGACGAGAACCGCTCGGCGAACGCGGCGGCGGCATCGATCGCCGCGGCGCGGGTCTCGGCGGTGTAGATCTTCGCGAGCGCGGTCTTGGCGTCGGCGTGGCACCGCTTGGGCAGGGCCGATAGGACGTTGGCGGTCTTGTGGCCTTTATGCCGACGTCGGCATAACATCCATCAACAGCGTGATGTCCCGCCCGGGCTCGTACAGGATCGCCTGCCGGCGTAGCCGCGCCGCGATCATGCGGGCGATCTCGTCCTCGCCGGCGTGCCGCGGCGGCCTGGGTAGCCGCCGGGTGCCACCCGAAGCAGCCGAGGTCAGGGAACCGCCACCACGAGGTTGTCGCGCCCACCCAGCCGTCGGGGGTGGCGTCGGGCCGAGGCACGGCTAAGGGCACGATGCCATGGTGGCGGCCACCTGGTGCGGTAGTGCAAGATCACGATGTGGGTACGCGAATTCTTGGGGTCGCGGCGGCGACCGCTGGGGTTGGTTTGGCCAGCGCCGTTTACCAATCGTGCGCCGAGGCGCGGGATCGTCGCCGGTTCCCACCGCCGGGCCGCCTCGTGGACATCGGGGGTCGGCGCCTTCACCTGTGGCTGGTCGGTGAGGGGAACCCGCCTGTGGTGATCGTCCCGGCCCTGGGCGGCACCTCACTGGATTGGGTTGGAGTACAGCGTGCGTTGCATCCCGACCCGATGGTGTGTCTGGTTGACCGGGCAGGGCTGGGGTGGAGCGACCCGGGTCGGTGGCCGCGCTCTCTCGGGGATATGGCCGATGAACTGCACCGGGCGCTGGAGGTGGCCGGGGTTCAGCCGCCCTATGTGCTGGTTGGCCATTCGGTGGGCGGGCTGATCGCCCGACTGTATTGCGCGCGCCATCCGGATCACGCTGCGGGGTTAGTGCTTGTTGACTCAAGCCATGAAGATCAGATGCAGCGGCTCGGGCGGGTTGATCGTGAGGCGGGCGCTCTCCGCTATTTGATGCGGGCTGGCCGTAAGCTGGCTAAACCGTTAGGAATCCTGCGCGCCGGGTACGATCTCGGAATTCTGCGTGGACTGGGACATGACGCAGAACAGGGTATTCCGCCCGACTTGGCTGAAGCCGCTGTAGCATTGTCGCTCACAGCGCGTTATCACCGAGCGAGTGCACAAGAGATGATCGGCTTTGTCTGCGGTACTGCGGCTGTGCGACGGGAGGCCCGGACGCTTGGGGAGCTACCTTTAACAGTGATCACCGCCGGGCCGCGGGGACGCGAGACCTGGTACAGCCAGTGGCGAGAACTCCAGGAAGACCTGGCTACCAACCTGTCCGAATACGCCACTCACTTGGTCGAGGAACGCAGCGGGCATCACGTTAACCGCGACAGTCAAGACTTGGTCGTACAAGCCATCCGAGAACTTGTCACGCGCGTTTAGGGCCTGTTGCGAAAGTGTGTGCGGAGGCGGGTGTGCCACAGTACTCCCGGGGAGTCCCAGAGATACGCCTTTTCTCACTTGGAGTCGTCGATGGCCGTCCACCGTGTCATGCCCATCATCCAGTCAGAGGCTGCGCAGGAGAGCCGTGAGTTCTACGGCCTGCTGGGCTTCGAAGAGGTCATGAACCACGGCTGGATCATGACCCTCGCCTCCCCGTCCAGTCCGGCGGCACAGGTCAGCATCATGACCAGCGACAAGACTGCGCCAGTCACCCCCGACATGAGCGTTGAAGTGGACGACGTGGACGACGTGGACGCGGCCTATGCGGTCATGCGGGAGGGCGGTGCGGAGATCGTCCACCCCTTGCAGGACGAGGAGTGGGGAGTACGGCGGTTCTTCGTCCGCGACCCCAACGGCCGGGTGGTCAACGTGCTGAGCCACCGCTGACGCCACCCCCGCGCTGCCGGTGACAGTGCTGGTCACAGCCACTCGTTGAGGACTGCGACCAGCACCGTCGCCTCGTAGCGGACGGCGAGTTTGTCGTACCTGGTGGCCACGGCCCTGTGGCGCCTGAGACGATTGATGCCGCACTCGACCGCGTGGCGCTCGCGGTAGTCGGCCTTGTCGAACTTCGGCGGCCGGCCACCACGAGAGCCGAGCCTGTGGCGGTTGCGGACCCGGTCCGTCGGCACCGGGATCGTCGCCTTGATGCCGCGTCTGCGCAGGTACGCACGGTTCGTGCGGGAGTCGTATGCCTTGTCAGCCCGCACTCTATCCGGGCGCTTGCGCGGCCGTCCCAGCCCGAGCCGGGGCACCCGGATCGCTTCCCGGACCGGTTCGAACTGCGGGGAGTCACCCCGCTGCCCGGCCGTGATCACGACGGACAGGGGCTTTTGTCCCTGCTCGACGGCGAGGTGGATCTTGCTGGTCAGCCCGCCGCGGGAGCGTCGAGTCCGTGGTCGGCGGGCTCGGTGGTGACGCCGCCCGGGCGGTTCCTTCTGGAGACCCCCTTTTTCGCCGCTCCGGCGGCGTGCTGGTGAGCCCGGCAGACGGTGGAGTCGACCTTCACGTCCCAAGTGATCAGGCCCCCCGCGTCGGCCTGGGCCTGGAGCTGGGTGACGATCCGCGCCCAGGCGCCGTCCCTCTGCCAGCGCCGGAACAGGTCATAGACCCGGTCCCAGGGGCCGTACCGCTCGGGCACGTCCCACCACGGGGCGCCGGTCCGGATCCGCCACCGTATGCCGTCTATCAACTGCCGCCGACTCCACACCGGCGGACGGCCCGGTTTGATGCCCTTCGGCAACAACGGCTCCAGCCGGGCCCACTGGCCTTTCGTCAGATCACCACGCCCCACGGAGCTTGATCATCCACGGCCAAGATCGACTTTCGCAACAGACCCTAGTCGCTCCAGCTGTCGACCAGCACAGGCAGCAACGAAGGCGATCTCATGCGCCTTGCCGGGCGGGGCGACTGGGGTGCCGATCGGCTGCCCACCTACTGATCTACGAAGCCGTTCGTCTCCGCAGCTACGCGACTAAGCACCGCACGCGCGTCCGCGCCAAATACGGCCGCAGCGCGGTACCGCGTGAATCGTTCGAGGTAGAGCTGCACCGTGTCGTTGTCGCGCTCGGTCAGCTCCCCAGCGAGCGTCTCGATGATCACGAGGACCTCGTCGTCGACCTCGGGCTCGCCATACACAACGAACGAGTGGTGGGGAAGCGCGACCGCCTCGACGCCGAGCGGGATGATCCCGATCTCGACGTTCGGCAACGTCGACACCGACACAAGCCGGTCGAGCTGTGCGAGGAGCAGCTGCGGCGGCCCAGGACGCCACCGGAGCGTCGCCTCGGTGACGATGAACTCGAACCGCTTCCCCTCGTCGTAGAGGATGTCCTGGCGTGCCATCCGCGCGCCCACGGCGTCGTCGAGGTCCACCTGCCCGGACGGGTTCCCCAACGCCATCACCCGGCGGGCATACGGCCCCACCTGCAGCAGACCGGGGACGATCCCCGGCTGGTAGATCCGGATCGTCGAGGCTGCCTGCTCCATCCGCGCGTAGCGCAGCTGGTTGCGCCGCAGGCCCCGGCTGTGCTCCCGCTTCCAGGACGAAGTCGCTGACAGGGCGACCTCCGCGAGATCGCGCAGCTCGTCGCGGACCTCAGCGGGCGCGGCGACCGCGCGCAGCCACGCCTCCACATCGGCGAGCTGGGGAACCGTCTTCCCTGTCTCGGTCTTCGTCGTCTTCGACTGGCCCCAGCCGGACCGCTCCCCAAGCTCCTCCTGAGACAGGCCCGCGGCGCGCCGCAGCTCACGCAAACGTGACGCAAGCCGGCGGCGCGCCGCCGGGATCTCCTCTTCGAGGCCCTCAGGGGGGATGTTGGTCATGCGCTCCGCCGCTGCGCTGCGGCAACGTACTCGTGGAGGGGCACGGCGTGCTCCAGCGCGTAATC
>WHSQ01000013.1:0-20273 GCA_009380005.1 Actinomycetota bacterium
GCGACGGCCTGCGGGCCTCGATCAGCACGACCGAGACGAGATACGAGGCGGTAGGTCGGTAATGCGCCTGGATCGCCGACCAGAGCCGCGACATCTCCTCCGTGTCCATCGGCGCCGGCGTGACGGTCACCGATTCGAGTTGGTCGGCGAGATCCGAGGCCGTGAGCGCCTGGAACGCGGGGGGCAGGATCGACGAGCCGAGGGGGCTCGGGTCGAGCGCCGTCCGGATCGCGGCCCGGTCGAGCACCGGCCGCTCGTGGAGCAGGTGCATCGCGTACCCGAGCAGGATCTCGGCCTGGAAGTCCGATACGCCGTACGCGGTCAGCAGGTAGTGGAGGTCGAGGGCGAGCGGCGGGTGGGAGAGGCGCGTGCCGTTGCCGTCGAAGGACGGCTGCCCCATCTCGGCCCAGCCCTGGTTCGGGCTGGTTCGGTAGAGGAAGAGATTGAGCGAGGGAGTGGCTTTCGGCCCTTCGAGCTCGATCCTGTCGGGCGCGATCGCGGTGACGTTCACCGGGCTGAGCGGCACTCCCGCATCGACGAGGCCGTTGTCCAGCAGGTTGCGCAGCACCGCACTCACGGCGCCGATGGCGAGCGGCGAACTCATGGGTCGACCTCCCGCTTGCCGCGGAGGTAGTCCGCCAGCGACAGTCGCTCCGACTGCCGGGTCTCGTGGCGCGACGGCTGTCGCGGTGCCTGGTTGAGATTCGCGCGCACCTCGAGCCGGCCGATGTGCACCCGCACCGGTGGAGGTTCCTCGCTCACGCGTGTCGCCGTCGCGGGCGCGGGAGCGGCGCTCACGGGGACATGGGACGAGGCGGCAACGGCCGGTCGGGCGACGGACGCGACCCGATCGGGCTCGTGTGGCGGAGCGAACATCTCGGAGTCCGATCGGCCCGGCGAAGCCAGCTCGATCTCGCGCTGGTCGGGCGCATCGTCCCGGAGCGGCGTCATCGCCGTCGCACGCGGCCTCCCCCGCGCGGAAGAGACCATCGCCGGTCGTTCCCGCTCTCGCTCCCCGAGGAGTGGCTCCGGCTCATGGGCGGCCGGGGGTGGCTCCGGCTCATGGGCGGCCGGGGGTGGCTCCGGCTCATGGGCGGCCGGAGCACGCGGTTCCGGCCCCTTTGGCCCGTGCGCAGGCACGCCGCGTTCGGCGCGGCGAGGAGCGGGAGCGGAGGCCGGGACGGGGGGAGGCGGGTCATGCGGGGGAGGCGCGGCATCCGTGACGGGCGCCGGCGCGGGGTGCGCGACGATCTCTTCGTGGGCCATCTCGAGTGGGTGGTCCACCGCCTCGCCTGGTTCCTCGAACAGCGCCGACGGCCGCGGTCGCGCGAGGGGAGCTGCCCCCACCGCCCGCGCGGCGACGCGTTCGATGAAGTCGCTCACGCCACGCCTTCACGGGCAAGTCGAAGGTACTCGGCGCGTCGCCGTTCGCTGAGGCCGAGCACCTCCGGCTCGGTCCAGCCGTAAGCGAGGGCGAGCAGGTGCACCTCCCGAAGCAGCCGCTGCGCGCGCTCCCGGACCTCCTCCCAAACGAAGCCTGCGAGGTCCAGATCGGCGACGAAGCCGGTCTCGCACGCGGGACAGGCGAGGTCGACAAGCACCTCGGCGAGCGGGTCGGCGGCGGCCATCGCCTCGGTGAGGACCTCCCGCACTTCAGACGGTAGCTCCGGGCCTTCGAGCTCGCCCTCCGGAGCATCCGCGAACGCGACACATCGCTCGAGCAGCACGCGCTCCGCGGCGGCTGCGTCTGCGGCCCCCGAGGCCGCGGCCACGTCCCGGCTGTCCGGCGGCCGCCAGCCGACGACGAAGCCCTGCTTCTCGAGGGGCGCCGGCGAGGTGGCGTTGCCGTCCCGAGCGAGCAGCGCACCGGCGTCGACCTCGAACTCCACCAGCTCGGCGCAGGCGGGGCAGGCCGCGATGGCCTCCAGCGTCTCCCCGACGACCTGCCGTCGCAGCCGCAGGATGCGGGCGTCGCGGCGGCCGAGAGGGAGCGCCTCGAGCTCGGCCACTTCGGGCGGAGTCCCGCCGGCCGCGGCGAGCGCAAGCGCGCGCTCGACCGGGCGCAGGTCCTCCGCGCGTTCCCAGAGGTCGAGCATCACGGGCGCCGACAGCATCGATCGGCCGCCTACGGCTCGCTGAACTGCGGCTCAGCTGGCTCGGGCACCTCGTAGTCGCGCTCCCAGCCCTCGTGCTCGAGCTTGAGCGTCTGGATCGCGACCGCGTTCGCGTTCGCGTCCAGGTCGGGGATCGCCTGGTACTCGGAGACCCACGCCCGGTAGACCTTGTAGCTGAGGACGAGCTGTCCCGCCTCGTTGAAGACGTCGATCAGAACGTCCTTGCGAAAGTCCTTCAGCGACACCTCCGCCCCGAGCCCGGAGCCGAAGTTCCAGACCTTGTTGGCCCACGACTCGAACTCGGTGTCATGGGTGACGCCGCGCTCGAGCGTGATGGCCTCGTACTTGGTACGTCCCGGCGACTTGCGGCTGGTCGACGGATCGCCGCCCTCCCGGTGCTCGACCACTTCGGTCGTCCGCTTCAGCGCGCCTACCTTGCTGACGCCCGCGACGTAGCGGCCATCCCACTTGACTCGGAACTTGAAGTTCTTGTACGGGTCGAAGCGTTGCGCGTTGACACTGAACTGGGCCATCACGCACCCCCTGTCTGGCCGGCCATCTGCTGGATCTGGATCACGACGAACTCGGCCGGTTTCAACGGGGCAAAGCCGACGGCGATGTTGACTATGCCGCGATTGACGTCGTCCTGGGTTGTCGTCTCCGAGTCACACTTGACGAAGTAGGCGTCACGCGGGGTCGTGCCGGCGAAGGCGCCCTGGCGGAAGAGATTGTTCATGAATGCGCCAACGTTGAGGCGGATCTGCGCCCACAGCGGCGCATCGTTGGGTTCGAAAACGACCCATTTGGTGCCTCTGAAGAGGCTCTCCTCGATGTAGAGAGCGAGCCGTCTGACCGGGATGTACTTCCACTCGCTCGCGAGAGCATCTGCGCCCGCGAGGGTCCGAGCACCCCAGACCACCGGCCCGATCAGCGGGAACATGCGCAGCGCGTTGATGCCGCGCGGGTTGAGCTGACCATTCTCGGCGTCGGTCATGTTGAAGCTCATCTCGCTCACCCCGCTGAGCGCCGCATCCTGACCGGCCGGCGCCTTCCATACACCCCGCTGACTGTCGGTGCGGGCGAAGACTCCCGCAACCGCGCCGCACGGAACGAACTCCTCGATGAGGTTGTTCTTGAGGGGGTTCGCCATCTTTAGGCGGGGGAAGAAGAGTGCGGCGTTCGCGTTGGGCAAGTTGAGCGTGTCGTGATCGGCGACGGCCGCGGCGATGTCGGTCGAGGTCGACGGCGGATCCACGATAAGCATCGCCCTGCGCTCCTCACAGAAGGCGGCGGCGTCCGCGTAGGTCGTGGGATCGATGTCGTCGGCGGTCGTCAAGGGAGGAAGACACAGCAGATTGAAGATGTCCGTGCGGTCGAGAGCGTAGATCCCAGTCGAGCCCGAAGGCGGAACGACGTCGACGTCACGGATGTCGCCACCGTCCGCTCCGGACGTGGTCGGAGGGGCGGGAGCGGCCTCATCGGGCATCTGCGGGGCCACGGTCCCCGAGACCCTCACGAACTTCGAGCGCTGCTCGAGGACCTTCGTGACGAACGAGGAGGATGCCGGGTCCACGGAGAGGTTTCGCAGGATCTCGACATCGCCGCTCCCTGCCGGCGCGGGATCCTCTATCACCAGGTTGAAAAGCGTCGCGGGGTCCCGGGTGTCGTGATCGACGCCGATATTGAGATTGTCACCCCAGGTTCCCGGATCTGCGGCCTCGATAGTGAGATCCCCCGCGGGCCCGCTGAGCTCGAAGGTGGCCTTCGCCGCAAGGTCGGGAACCCCGCGCGTGACGCGTACGATCACGGCCGTGCTCCCACCGTTCAGGAAGTATTGGCGGACGGCGAAGCTCATCCGGCTTTCGTCCCAGAGACCTCCGAAGACTCGATTGAAATCCTCGAAGCTGTGGATGACCGTCGCCTCGTTCTCCGGCCCCTTCCGGGCCCTGCCTACGAACGCGGTCGTAGACGTGCTAACGCCGACGATCGTTCGGACGCCACTGGGCAGCTCTTCGATGTAGACGCCGGGGTAGGTGAGTTCTGCTGGCATGAGACCTCCTTGATCGAGCCGCCTACGGGGTCGCGTCGCGACCGATGAGCAGTTGGATCTGGGCGTCGTCGCCCAGCGCGTTGTCGAACGAGAGCTTGGACGGCGCGTCGGAGAGCATCGCGACGGCCCCCGTGCCCGTCAGTAAGTGAGGTTGGTCCAGCACGTGGTCGGTCGTGCCCGCGTTGACCTTGTAGGTGAGGTCGTCGCCGTACCGGCTCGAACTCACGAGGAGGAAGCCCACTTGACCCGAGCCTCCCGGTTGCAGCTCCACCTCGAGCCCGCCGGCGCCGTCGGGGACGCTTACGTTGATCTTGTCGTAGGCGTCGACCTCGATCGTTCGATTGAGAGCGATCTTCGGGCCGCCGGCGACCGTGACTCCGACCGTAAGGACGATGGTTTCGGGCATGCTCCGGCTCCTTTTCGATCGTCTCTGGGGTTGCCCCCACCGAGTCGAGGGCGCGCCGACGTCGCAGGCAAGTATTGGCTTCGCACGTCACCCACACGTCACCGCCGCGTCACCGACGCGTCACCGACGCGTCACCTCAGGCGTCTGTGAAGGGCACTGCCGCGCCCGATTGCGATGCCGGTCAGGAGGCGTCCGGCGCATCCCCCAGCCTCAGTTGGGCAGCATGCGTGGGGCCGCGCCGCCGCGGCCTGCGTACGGCAGGGTTCAAACGACGCACGTCACGGCGACCAGTCGTGTCGTCCTCTTATTCCCTGTCCTGGGCCGTGATGCCTATTGAGTTATGGAACGGCTCCCCTGTGAATGTTGTCGTGAGCTACGAGAGCGATCCTCATCGGCTGAGACTTCCCCATGGGTGTAAAGGCATGGGGAAGGCCTAAAGACGCGATGTCTCGGCGACGTTAGGAGGTCGCGAACGGAGCATCACAGATGGCATAGTCCAGGCGTACGAATCGTGGTCCCCGCGTCTCTTGTCCCGGAGTTCCGATGCCACCATTTGGACGGTTTATGACCGAAGCCCCAGCCCGGAAATGCGCGTCGTAGTCGCACCCGACAAGTTCCGGGGCACGCTCACCGCCGCGGAGGCTGCCGGGGCGATCGCGGCAGGATGGCACCGCGTGAGGCCGCACGACGAGATCGATGAGATCCCGCTGGCCGACGGGGGCGAAGGCACGCTCGACGTGCTCGTCGACGCCTTCGGAGGCCGCCGAGGCTCTGCCGAAGTCCACGGCCCCCTGGGCGATCTCACAGAGGCGGAGTACGGGCTCGTGCCGCGCGGCGACAAGCTGCTGGGGGTCGTGGAGATGAGCCGCGCCTCCGGCCTGCGCCTCGTCCCGGACGGACGGCGTGACATCCTGCGGGCCACGACCCGCGGCACGGGCGAACTGATCGTGGCCGCCTGCCGAGAAGCGACCGACGTGCTGGTGTGCCTCGGCGGCAGCGCGACGAACGACGCGGGCGCGGGGATGGCACAGGCCCTCGGCTTTCGGCTCCTCGATCATGCGGGCGACGACATCGGCCCCGGCGGAGCGTCGCTGTTGGCCCTCTCCACGATCGAAGCCGCGGGGATCGATCGCGACGTCCAGCGCGCGCGGTTCCTCGTCGCATGCGACGTCGACAATCCGCTCACCGGTGCGCACGGCGCCTCCGTCGTATACGGCCCTCAGAAGGGTGCAGGTCCCCGAGACGTGCGGCTGCTCGACCAGGCGCTCACGCACTTCGCGGACGTGGTCCGCCGCGACCTCGGAGTCGACGTCCGCGACCTGCCCGGCGCCGGTGCGGCGGGCGGTCTCGGAGCCGGTGTGGTCGCCTTCCTCGGCGCCGAGCTTCGCCCCGGCGTCGTTGTCGTCATGGAGGCGGTCGGATTCGCAGATCGGCTCGACGGTGCCGATCTCGTCATCACGGGGGAGGGCAAGCTCGACGATCAATCTCTTCGCGGCAAGGTTCCGGCCGGAGTGGTACGGCATGCTCGCGTGGCGGGGGTGGACACGGCGATCCTGTGCGGACGAAGCGAGGTGCGCCCCGACGACGTCGTCGTGGAGTCTCTGGTCGAGCATTTCGGGGAGCACCGCGCGATGGCCGAGCCGGCCCGTTCGCTCGAGGACCTCGCCGCCCTTGTCGCCGAGCGCGGGACGGGAGATACGTAAGCCCGGTCGGCGCAAGGTCGCTCGGCCGCCGATCTGGGTCATGGCCGCCTGGCGCTGGCCCGACAAGACTCACCGTGCTCAGGTTTACCCCGATCGTCACCGCCGGCGGCCCCGCTCGCGCACAGATGTCCGATATCGGCGCGTCCGACCCCTTGACTTGGTGACTGGTTTAGTCGTATGTCTTAGTCATACGTCTAAGCCGTCGGGAAGGAGGCCGGAGCACGGGCGGCGTCGAGCGAGCACCGAGCCGCTGCCCCGATCCCGGGGACGGCGAAACAGGAGGAGGATCAGATGGGCTACACGCTCGAGGGCAAGCTTCTCGAGAGCTGCACGTGCAACACCCTGTGCCCGTGCTGGGCGGGCGAGGATCCCGACGGGGGCAAGTGCGACGGCGTTCTCTGCTGGCACGTCACGCAGGGGGAGATCAACGGGCTCGACGTGTCCGGCCACACGCTGGCGGTCCTGACACACATCCCCGGCAACATCTTGGAGGGGAACTGGCGGGTGGTCGTCTACGTGGACGACGCCACTACTCCCGAGCAGCAAGAGGCTCTGCTGGGGGTCTGGACGGGCAGTCTCGGCGGACCCGTCGCCGACCTGGCGCAACTCGTCGGCGAGGTCCTCGAAGTCAGGCGCGCGCCCGTCACTTTCGAGTTCGACGACGTCGAGCGCGGGGGCAAGGGCTACCTGGTGATCGGAGACGACATCGAGACCGAGATGGCGCCCTTCATAGGTGCGACGGGTAACCCTCTGTCGATGCACGACACCGCGTTCACCACGATCCCGGGCTCGCCGGCCTATCCGGGGAAGGCGCCCGTCTACAAGGTGAAGGTGCCGGAGCACGACTTCGACATCGACCTTCGAGACCACAATTCGGTGCAGGGGTACTTCCGCTTTGAAGCGGCTTAGCCTGCCCGCAGCGTCTCGCGATCGCGTTTTCGCCGCGGCCCTGGCGAGCGCGATCGCGCTCGCGTGGGTCGCTCTGTTGATGTGGGAACGCTCGCCGTACGGCAAGTTCCTCGAACACGACGGATTGGGCGACTCCAAGAGCCCCTACGTCGCCGCGTTCCTGGTCATCGGCTGGGTCACGATGACGGTTGCGATGATGCTTCCGACCAGCTGGCCGCTCCTCGGCCTGTTCGATCGGATGACCGCGAGGCACGCCGGCCACCGTGCGCTGATGAGCCGCGTGGTCGCCGGCTATCTCGCCGTCTGGACGATTTTCGGCATCGTCGTTCACATCGGCGACCTCGAATTGCACCGGATCGTGAACGCGACCGGGTGGCTCGAGGCCCACACCTGGCTGATCGGAACAACTACCCTCGTCGGCGCCGGCATCTACCAGTTCAGCTCGCTCAAGTATCGGTGCCTGGCCCAATGCCGGTCGCCGTTCGCATTCATCGCAAGCCATTGGCAGGGCCGGGATCCGAAGAGGGAAGCGTTCGCGCTTGGGGTCCGCCACGGGCTCTTCTGTCTGGGTTGCTGTTGGGCTTTGATGGTCGTCATGTTCGCGATCGGCGTAGGGAACATCGGATGGATGCTGGCGATCGGAGCCATCATGGCCGTCGAGAAGAACGTCCGCTGGGGGCGACGGATCAGCGCTCCTCTCGGGGTGACACTCATCACGCTGGGCTTGATGACCGCCGCCCGGGGAAGCGGGCTCGCATGAACGATCGAGAGGCGATCGAAGGCGTCGCCCTCGATCGCCACGAGGGATGAGGATGGAGCAGGCACGGAAGAGCGACGCGCGCGAGGCCGCCGAGACCGCTCTGCTCGACGCCGCCGAGCGGCTGTTGGTGGAGAAGGGATACGCGGGCATCACAACGCGGAGCCTGGCTCGGGAGGCGGGGCTCAACCATGGGCTCGTCCACTACTACTTCGGTTCGGTTGAGAACGTCCTCGTGCACGTGTTGGAACGCTTCACCGACCGGCTGATCCAGCGCCAGCGCGCGATGTACGCGGAGGACATCCCGTTCATCGAGAAATGGCGCACGGCCATGCGCTACCTGGGCGAGGACGCTCCGTACCAGAAGATCTGGCTCGAGCTGCAGGCGCTCGCCTGGAACCACCCGGAGCTCCACCATGCCATGGCGAAGGTCAACGGGGAGTGGCGAGCGGTACTAACGGATGCGTTCGCCGAGCCGCACTCGCGCTACGGACTTCCCATGCCCCTGGACGCGCTCGTTTCTCTCGTGATCACGTTCAACGAAGGCATCATCCTCGAGCGTCTCTCCGGGGTCGAGGCGGGCCAGCGAGAGCTGCTCGACTGGATCGATGCCTGGATGGAGGGAAAGGAACGGAGCTGATGGTGGTCACAGGAGAGCGTCTCGACGCGAGCCATGAGCAGACGCGCGCGCTCTATCCCGGTCGCGAGGGTTACATCGAACGCGATGGCGTGAAGATCTTCTTCGAGGTCTACGGCGAGGGAGACAGGACCGTGCTCTTCATGCCGACCTGGTCGATCATTCACTCGCGCATCTGGAAGATGCAGATCCCATACTTCGCACGGCACTTCAGGGTGGTCACGTTCGACGGCAGGGGCAACGGTCGCTCGGATCGTCCGGCCACGTCGATGGCCTACTCGGAGAGGGAGTTCGTCGCCGACACCCTGGCGGTGATGGACGCGACCAAGACGGAAAAGGCCGCTCTCGTCTCTCTGTCGCTGGGGTCGCAGCGGGCCCTGATGCTCGCGGCCGACCATCCGGAGAGAGTGGCCGCGGCCGCCTTCATCGGGCCCTCGCTCCCGATAGCGCCGGGGCACGACGACCGTGTCGTGGTGTCGTTCGACGACGAGCTCGATTCCGAGGAGGGATGGGCAAAGTACAACCGTCACTACTGGATGAAGGACTACCGCGGATTCCTCGAGTTCTTCTTCTCGAAATGCTTCACGGAACCACACTCCACCAAGCAGATGGAGGATGCGGTCGGCTGGGGACTCGACACCGATCCCGAGACGCTCGTCGCCACGGCCCAGGGAGCGGGCTTCGAGGACGCCGAAGATGTGCTCGAGGCCTGTCGGAGGGTGCGCTGTCCAGTCCTCGTGCTCCACGGCGACCACGACGCGATCAGTCCACACCGACGGGGGGCGGAGCTGGCGCGAGCCACGGAGGGGACGCTCGTCACCCTGGAGGGTGCGGGCCACATCCCGCTCGCGCGCGACCCCGTGAGGGTGAACCTCCTCCTGCGAGACTTCCTCGAGCCGCCCCGGCCCCCGGCGACCTGGGTGAGGGGCAGGTCTCGCCGGAAGCGAGCGCTGTTCGTCTCGTCCCCGATCGGGCTCGGTCACGCCCAGCGGGATGTCGCGATCGCGAAGGAGCTGCGGGCCCTCGCTCCGGATCTCGAGATCGACTGGCTCGCACAACATCCGGTGACGAACGTGCTGGAGCAAGAGGGTGAGCGGATCCACCCGGCGAGTCGATTCCTCGCCAACGAGTCGCAGCACATAGAGAGCGAATCTGCCGAGCACGACCTCCATTGCTTCCAGGCCTGGCGGCGGATGGACGAGATCCTGCTGTCGAACTTCATGCTGTTCCACGATGTCATCCGCGATGAGGACTACGACCTGTGGATCGGCGACGAGGCTTGGGAGCTCGACTACTATCTGCACGAGAACCCGGACCAGAAGCGCGCCGCCTACGCGTGGTTGACCGACTTCGTCGGGTGGCTCCCGATGGCGGACGGAGGCGATCGAGAAGCATTCCTGACCGCCGACTACAACGCGGAGATGATCGAGCACATCGCGCGCTATCCCAGGATCCGTGATCGCGCCATCTTCGTCGGCACGCCCGAGGACATCGTCCCCGATCGATTCGGCCCCGACCTTCCTCTCATCCGTGAGTGGACCGAGGAGCACTACGCGTTCTCGAACGGATACATCACGGGTTTCGATCCCGCCGACTTCGCGGACACCGAGGCGCTGCGCGCCGAACTGGGCTACCGCTCAGACGAGAAGGTCTGCATCGTCACCGTGGGTGGGTCTGGGGTCGGTGCCCACCTCCTTCGGCGGGTCATGGCCGCGTTCGCCGACGCCAAGCGCCGAGTTCCGGAGCTGCGCATGATCGTCGTCGCCGGCCCCCGGATCGACCCCGCCTCGTTGCCGGCCGCCGAGGGGTTGGAGGTGCGCGCCTACGTCCACAACCTCTACCGGCACTTGGCCGCCTGCGATCTGGCGATCGTTCAGGGGGGCCTGACGACCGCGATGGAGCTCACATCCAACAAGCGCCCCTTCCTGTACTTCCCATTGCGGCACCATTTCGAGCAGAACTTCCACGTCCGCCACCGGCTCGATCGCTATGGAGCGGGCCGGCGCATGGATTTCGATCTCGCCACGCCCGAAGTCATCGCCGAAGCCATAGCGCAGGAGATCGGGAGATCGGTCAACTACGAGGACGTCGAGCCCGACGGTGCGCGGCAAGCGGCGGCCGCGATCGCGGAGCTCATCTGAGATGCGCGCGCGTGCCGATCACGGCATCATCGTCGGACGCGCTGTAAGCGATGGACGCCCCACCCCAGAGCGAAGGCCCACACGACTGCAATCATGCACATGACGGCCGATGCGCCGTAGGTGAGTGAACCAGAGACGTCCTTCGCCTCCCGCAAGAGGATGCTCTTGTCGACGACGAACGGACGCGTGAAGCGGGCTTCCGCGGCTACTTCGGGCGCGGGGATGGCGCTGTCTTCCGGAAGGTAGATCGGAACCGCGGCGATCGCATCGCTGCGGTGCAGACGTATAAGAGCCTTCCAATCGCCGTGGGCCGGGATGGGAGTGCTCGTGCGATACGTCCCGGGCTCCATCTCTTCCGGTTGGTCGACGACGCTCCCGCCCCCTTGCCACGAGGTCACGTTGAACCATTCCGCACCGTCGGCCAGATCCGGTGGATGCAGCGTGATGGTCGCATCGACGTACCGACCATCTTCGCCCGCGGGAACAAGAGCAACCGACGCCGACGCGTCATCGGTCCGGCTCGTGGGAAACGGATAGGCAAGCACGAAAAGGATCGCCACCCCCGTCGCGATGCCGGCGATGAGAGGGACCCGTTCCCTTTCGGACGTAGTGGGCACGAACGCTCTGCCGACGAGACCGCCGAGCACTCCTCCGGAGACCGCGGCCGCCAGACCGAGGATGAACGCCTCCGGAAGCAAGGCACGCGGCCACTCCATGGTCATCCAGACGTGGCTCCACGCCCACTCCGCAGCGAGCCCGAAGGTCCCGATCGCGACTCCGGCGACGATCCCGAAACGCAGCTGACGTTGGGTGGAGAAGCGGAACGCAACCACCTCGACCGCGAGCGCCTCGACGAGATAGAGCGGGAAGTGGAGGGCGGTGTGACCCAATACCGGCCCGACGATGATGCTGAGGACGCCGCGGAGGACAAGAAAGAGCCCGACTGCTTTCAGCGCGCCACCGCGTCCGAGACGGATGCGGGCCAGAACGAGAGCCGAGCCCGCCGACAGCATGAGCAGGATCGGGTGATAGAGGAGGCGGAACTGGGGCACGGAGTAGTCGAACTCTGCCTGGAAAGCGGACAAGCCTATGAGCAGAGCGCCTGCGGCCAGCCATTCGGCCATCGAAGAGGACGTGCCATCGGTCTCCCGTCCTTGGGCCCGCCGGCCCTCGACGAGGAGGATCCACAGAGCGAGCGTCGAGAGGACCGCACCACCAACCATCTGCATGTGGGTTGGGCTCCACAGCGTCACGTCCTGCCCGAAGAAGCGATGCCACACGTCATCGAGTGGGAAACCCATCACCGCTATCCCGCCACACACGAGCAGCAGGATGCCGCCCACCGGCGCGTGCCACCCCGGCCGTATCCGAAAGGAGCTCGACGTCTCCTCGGATCCGAGCAATATCGCGACCACTCCGGCGAGCGCTATCCCGGCGAGGCCGATGATGATGAAGTAATGGAATGGGTTGGCGAAGGGGCCGGGGTCTCGACCCTTGTCGATGTGGCTGGCGACGTCCGCGTAGAAACCGAAGGCCGCCACCACAAGCGAGACGCGCGCTATCGCTGAGGGCAACGCGGCCCAGGGCGGCATATCCAGAACGCGACCAGTGAACTCCCCCACCCGTACGAGTGCTCGAGTCTTCCCGGAACGATGTGCGACGCCGAAAGCCGCGATCGCGGAAACGATGACCAGGGCAACGATCGTTGCCGGGATCAGCTCCTCTGTCGCCGCTCCCCCCGCGGGTGCATCGTCGGCAAGCGTGATCAGGTTCATAGCGGATCTCCTCAGTCGGAAAGGAGAGCGCGGGCGATCACCATGCGCTGGATCTCAGAGGTTCCTTCGAAGATCGTGTAGATCTTCGAGTCGCGGTACCACTTCTCGACCGGGAACTCCTTGATGTAGCCGTAGCCGCCGAGGATCTGTACGGCCTTCTCCGCAACTGCGACCGCGGTATCTCCGGCTTTCAGCTTGCTCATCGAACCCTCTGCCTTAGACATCGGCAGTCCGTTGGCAGCGAGCCATGCGGCACGGTGCACGAGCAAACGAGACGCCTCGATCTCCAGCGCCATGTCTGCGAGCATGTTCTGGATCGACTGGTGCTCGGAGATCGCCACCCCGAACGCCTTGCGCTCCTTGGCGTAGTCGATCGCAAACTCAAGCGCCGCGCGCGCGACGCCGACGGCTTGGATCGCCACCGACGGCCGGGTACGTTCGAAGGCGGCTAGAGCCGTTGAGGAGCGCCCGGTCGCCTCACCCTTGTGCCCGCGCTCCAATTTCGCCTCGAGCTTGTCGACGCCACCGAGAACGCGATCGAGCGGGATCCTGCAGTCGTCCAGGATGACTTCCGAGGTGTCCGACGCACGGATGCCGAGCTTCTTCTCCTTCTTCCCGGGACGGATGCCGGGGTCATCCTTGCTGATCACGAACGAGGCCTGGCCGCGATGGCCGAGGTCGGGGTCGACCGTGGCGACTATGACGTAGACCTCCGCAACGCCGCCGTTGGTGATGAAGACCTTCGTTCCGTTCAGCACCCATTCGTCTCCGTCCCGAACGGCTCGGGTCCTCAGAGAGCGCACATCCGAGCCGGCCTGTGGCTCGGTCACTCCGAACGCCCCCACTTTCGGGTCCTCGGTGGTCCCGAACATCTTGGGGGCCCACTCGAGGAGCTGCTCCGGCGTCCCGGCTCCGGCGAGAGCGGCAAGTGGGAGACCGGTCCCGAAGATGCACAACCCGATGCCGGCGCAACCCCAGAAGATCTCCTCCATCACGAGCGGGAGCGTCAACCCGCTCGCATCCTGCTGCGACTGCATGTACAGATCGAGTGAATAGAGGCCGGCCTCTGCGGCCTTCTTCACGACCGGCCACGGGAACTCCTCGGACTCGTCGTACTGCGCGGCCACAGGGCGGATCTCTTTCTCCGCGAACTCGTGGGCCCACTTCTGGAGCTCGAGTTGCTCTTCGGTCAACGAAAGATCCATGCGTCGCCTCCGCCGTTTTGTAGATACTCGCAGTATCAGATACTCTGAGTATCTATGAAGCCTCGCAGGGCGTCAAATCGGCGGCGCATGAGCCCGGAGGTGATCGCGCGCAAGGCCGCCAAGCGCCAACATCTCCTCGATGCGGCCGACCGTGCCATCCGGCGCCGTGGTCCGACGGTGTCGATGGACGAGATCGCGGCAGAGGCATCAACCGCCAAGCCGGTGCTGTACCGATACTTCGGGGACAAGGGCGGTCTCTATCAGGCTCTCGCGCAGCGCTACGTGCAGCAGGTGATGGACGCAGTCACCGATGCCGTCGCGAAAGAGGAGGCCGCCGGTCCTCGCGCCCGCCTCTGGGCAGGGATCGATGCGTATCTGCAGCTGGTGGAGAGCTCGCCCGACGTGTACCGGTTCCTGATGCACCGAGCCGTGCGGGAGAGGGCCGAGGCGCAGAGCACGGTCACCGATTTCATCCGCGGGCTGGGCGACGAGCTAGCCGCGATCTTCGCCGAAGACCTGAAGAAACGTGGTCTTGACCCGCATCCCGCCGAGACGTGGGCACGGGGGATCGTGGGGATGGTCCACGTTACTGGAGACTGGTGGATCGAGGATAGGAGCATGACAAGAACGCGCCTCGTCGAACATCTCGTCACTCTGCTGTGGGACGGCCTCAGGAACGCCCCACGATCGAACCGTCGAAAAGTCGATCTCGCCCCGCAGTGAACGTCACCGCTGATCGTCGAGGAGCCGGCGGCGCTCCTCGAACTCGTCGCGATCGATCTCCCCCCGGGCGAAACGCTCCTTGAGGATGTCGAGCGC
The DNA here is from genome assembly GCA_009380005.1 of Actinomycetota bacterium. Classification (GTDB taxonomy): domain Bacteria; phylum Actinomycetota; class CADDZG01; order CADDZG01; family WHSQ01; genus WHSQ01. The sequence goes on from WHSQ01000013.1 coordinate 14,517, forward strand.
CTCGCCCTTGCGGGACCCACTACCACTTCGGTTCCAAAGAGACCGGACGGTGAAGATGGACCCGATCACGATCACGGCCACGAGCACGAGGAGGAGGGCGGTCCATGCGAGCCAGTACCACATCCGCCCTTCCATCATCCCATCCATCATGTCGCCGTCGGCTCCGGGTCCGAAGTTGCGCGATCCAACCGGCAGCGCGTCGAGATACGCGATGACATCGCTGATCTCCTTATCTGTTAGACGTCCTTCGAAGGCGGGCATGGGGGGCATGGTGTCGCGACCGTTTCGAATGGCTACTTCCACGCCTTCCACGCTGAGACGCTCGACAGCACCGCGCAGTGACGGGTGCATCCCCATCATCCCGGCCGCGTCCTGACCGTGGCACATGGCGCAGTTCGCCTCGAAGACCGCCCGTCCCGCATCCGCATCGCCAATTGACTGCGCCCGCGCCGGACCGGCGACCGTGAGAACCAGGGCTACCGCACCAATGAGAGCTGCTCTCATGGCCGCGCTCCGTCGGAACCGATAGACCACGCCTTCGTCCCGGTACCGGCGCCACGCGCGCTCCAGCAGAGGCCCAGCCCCGGGCGCCCTTGCTGCTCCGCGAGATCGTCGACCAGCACCATCGCAATCTCTCCGCTCGTCACCTAGATCACGTCTGCTCCCATGTGTCGCCCCCGTCTCGGCTGGTCCACAGGTCCACGTTGGGATCGTCGTGGACCGCGGCGAAAAGGACCTCGGCATCATCGGGGCTCATCTCGACGATCGATGCTCCCTCGGGTATCTCGAGCGATTCCCACGTCTTGCCTCCGTCGGTACTCTCGGCGGCCGCGCCTGCACCGGACACGATGATGTGCGAGGTGTCGTCGCCATCCCACGTGACCCACATCGCGCCTTGAACACCCCCGAGCGCCGTCCAAGTACGTCCCCCGTCCGAGCTCTCCGCGGCACCGGCCTCCATGTCCGGCGCCAGCAGATGTTCGGGATCTTCTGAGTCGACCACGATGCGTCCCATGAACGCGTGTCCATCTTGATCGCTTCGAACCTCCCAGGTGTTGCCCTCATCGGTGGAGGCGAGCACTCCGATAGCGGGAGAACCTGCATAGATGACGCCGTCGCCTGCGCCCAGGGCGTGGATGTCGGTCGCGGGAAGACCTTCGTTGGCCATCTCGAACGTCTGGCCGCCGTCTCTCGAAACCGAGATGCCGGGATGGCCACCGACGAGGATCGCGTCGTCGGTGAACGCCCACCCCATGGCATCCGCGTTGTCCAGGGAGTCGACTTTGGACCACGTCTTGCCGCCATCGTGCGACACCGACACTGCTTGATGGCCACCGGCATAGAGCGTCGCCGGATCATTCGGATTGACGACGAGCGAATGGAGGTCTCCACCGACGACGGGGATCGATGGGGAGGTCTGCTCGGGGCTGCCGCCCCGCGACAGAGCCGCATAGCCGATCAATGTGACGACGGCGGCGCCAACCAAGACCGGAGCGAGATTGCTTCGCCGATACCACGGGAGGCTGCGCCTCCGGTTGAGCTCGCGGCGCGTTGAGCCCTTTCCCTGGGCGCGCTTCGCGCCCTCAGCCACCGACCCGCTCCTCGTCCGAGCCGAGGGTCTTCTCCGCGCGCAGCCTGGTGATCTCTTCGCGCAGCTCCTCGATCTCCTGGCGCGTTTCCGCCCCGGAGGCGGAATCATCCCGTCCCTTGTGCATGTTTCTCATCATCGGGATGCAGATGAGCAGCATGATGGCGCCGCAGGCGATCGCCGGCAGATACGAAATCAAAGCTTCCATCAACAAACCTCCTTGGTCGCTAGGTCTTCGCGCCCGGGAGCGGGCGCGCTCATACCTAGGCGAACCGCGGGGGTCTATCCAAGGGATCGGCCAGGAGCAGCGGCCGTAGGAGCGGCCTCTGTGAGCCGACCGGGCTGCTGTGCCGCGAGACGACCAGGGCGAAGAACGAGAGGATCGCCAGGCACATCACGACGGCCATCGGCGCGTCGCCCCCCGGGCAGCTCGGGCACGGCTCCATGCCGGCCATGCCCATCGCGAGCGGCAGCCCGACGAGGAGAACGAGCAGGATGAGCCCGATGGCGGCGACCTTCTTCATGTCCTCCCACTGTAACGGCCTCGTGACCTGTAAACGCGCAGGCGATTTCAAAGGTCGAACATGGACGCCTATGGCGCGACGCCGAATGTGCGCAGGAAATGCTGCCTGCCGAGCTCGAAGCCGATCGCGCACCCGAGATCGACGAGCTCCTTCTCGGAGAAGAAAGAGTGGAGACGCTCCCAGAGGTCGTCCCCGGCGGCACCAGCATCTCGGATGATCGCGTTTGCCCACTCGAGCGCGGCGCGCTCACGCCCGTCAAACGTCACGATATCGATCGCGTCGGGGTCTGAGATGTAACGGAAACAGAGGTCCTTCACCGACTGGTCGACGACCCCCGATCGCAAGACGTTGTCGCTGATGAAGCGCCACGTCTCGGCGGCGTCCGCGTGCAGCGCGAGCGGGTGTTGAATGCGCGCCAACTACGTCTCCCGGCTTCTCGCGAGTCCCGCGCGCGCCTCGGCCGGCAATTCTTCGTGACCAACGTCCCACGTCTTGATCACGCGCTGCTGCCCGAACGTTAGCGCGATGAACGCTCCAAGCTCGACGATCTCCTCCTCGCTGAAGTGCGCGCTAACACGCGCCCACGCCGCGTCGTCAATGTCCTCCGGATTCCAGACGAGGTAGCTCGTGTACAGGAGCGCGGCCTTCTGCCGCTCGCTGAACCTGTCGGACCTCTCGAAGTTGAGCAGGTCGCCGTAGTGCGCCTCCGTCAGCTCGTCCCCCGCACCGAGGGACCGTTGGACGCCTCAGTAGTCGCAGCCGATCGATTCGGAGACGTAGACCCGGCAGAGCTCCTTGAGCGAGTGCTGGAGTAGCCCATTGCGGAAGATCCGCTCCCAGCCGCGGGAGAACGCCTTCGCCACCGCAGGGACGTTCGACCGAATCGCCTGCGTCTCGGGCCGCGGCGTCCCGAAGCGCTGCGCGTGCTCCATGTAGGCGACGAGCTCGGGATCGGTGAGCGTCTGGAGATCGACGTAGCTGATTCTCGCCATGTCCGAAATTCTTACCTTTGCAGGGGCCGGATGCAAACGATTGCGATGATGAGCGGTGATCGCAACATCTCTCCCGCGGATCGAGTGGCTCTTCGACTCATGCTGACCGTCGAGTCCCTCGCCGATCGGTTTCCGAGACGACGCCCGAGAAGGACCCGTTGCCCGCCTTGCCTGGGGTTTCGGTAGTCTCGGGTAGTGACGAACGAGGCTTCCCGGGACGGCGGACCGGTCCGTTCCGCCGAGGTGATCGCGGCGCTGTGCCTGGCGACCGACCTCGGAATGGGCTTTCCGTTCGAGCACGGGTTGCACAGCACGCTGATCGCGACTCGGCTGGCCGAGCGCTTGGGAGTTGACCCGGCGACTACCTCGCAGACCTATTACGCCTGTCTGCTGTCCCATTCGGGTTGCACCACCGATGCACATGTCACTGCCGAGGTGTTCGGCGGCTCGCTCGCCACTCATGTCAACCCCGTCATGTACGGGTCAAGACGCGAGGTCATGAGCGGGCTTCTCCGTGCGCTGCCTCCACCCGAGAGCGCGGGGCTGGTGCGCACAATGGAGGCGGCACGGCGGCTGCCCCGGATGGCGCGAGCAGCCCGCCCGCAATTCACCGCCATGTGCGAGGTCGCGCAGATGCTCGCCGACGGCGTCGGCCTTCCCCCGTCGGTGCAGGGTCTTCTCCTCCATCTGGTCGAGCGTTGGGATGGCAAGGGCCTACTCGGCCGTGCAAAGGGCGAAGAGATCCCGCTGCCGATGCGGATCGTTCACGTCGCGGTCGACGCCGCCTTGCAACGTCTGTTGGGAGGTGAGGAGCACGCCGTGCGGGTCATCCGGGAGCGGGCGGGGAACGCGTTCGATCCAGAGGTGGCCGCCTGCCTAACGGACAATGCCGGAGAGATCCTCGCCACCGACATCGAGGCGTCGGCCTGGGATGAAGTGCTCGCCTGTGAGCCCGATCCCCGCCCGACGCTCCAAGGGGAGGCGATCGACCGGGCGCTGACGGCGATGGGGAATTTCACCGACCTCATCTCTCCTTACCTCTCCGGCCACTCGATCGGCGTCGCGGACCTCGCCGCCGGGGCCGCTCAGCGCTGCCGCCTCGACGAGGCCGGCGAGGTCGCGGTCCGGCGCGCCGCCTTGGTCCACGACCTCGGCCGGGTGGCGATCGGGGCGAGGACGTGGCAGAAGCCCGAGCCCTTGAGTGCAGACGAGTGGGAGCAGGTAAGGCTGCACCCGTACCACACCGAGCGGGTGCTCGCGCGCTCTCCGTTCCTGTCCGAGCTGGGGCGGGTGGCGGGCGCGCACCACGAGCGCCTCGACGCCTCCGGCTATCACCGCGGCTCGGCCGGCGCCGAGCTGTCGCTGCCGGCGCGTCTGATCGCCGCCGCCGACGCCTACCACGCGATGACCGAGCCGCGGCCCCACCGTGAGTCGCGAACGCCCGCCCAGGCGGCGGACGAGCTCGCCCGGGAGGCGAGCGCCGGACGCTTCGACCCCGACGCGGTGACGGCCGTGGTCGAGAGGGCCGGGCAACCGGTCCCCAGGATCGGACGCCCGGCGGGACTCACCGAGCGTGAGGCCGAGGTCGTCGGCATGCTCGCGCGCGGGCTGCAGACGAAGCAGGTCGCACGGGCGCTCGGGATCTCGGTCAAGACCGCCGACCGTCATATCCAGAACGCCTACGGCAAGACCGGGGTCTCGACGCGCGCGGCGGCCACCCTGTTTGCGATGGAGCACGGCCTCGTCGCATGGGGAGAACTCCCGATTGCCCAGCCGGCGGCTCGCTCCTAGCGTCGTCTTTGGGCCCGGATAAACCGGGCCGCAGGCCGACGGAGAGGAGGAGACCATGGCGGTGGCGATGACGGTCGACAACCCGGAGGGCTCGCAGGAGATCTACGACGCCGTCCGCGAGAAGGCCGGCTTGGATCGGCCGGCGGGCGGCATCTTCCACGTCGCCGGGCCGAGCCCGAACGGCGGGTGGCGGGTGATCGAGCTGTGGGAGTCGGAAGAGGACGCGAAGCGGTTCGTCAAGGAGCGCCTGCTGCCGGCCTTCCAGGCGGTGGGTGCCGCACTTCCGCCTCCGCCCGAGTTCTGGCCCGTGCACAACTACATGGCGTAGCCCACAACAGAGAGAAGCCCGCGCGGAGCGCCGACGGGGCGCACACTCACGACGGGCGATCGGAGGGGAACCATGGCAAGTTTGGACAGCGACAGTGATCGGTGGCGTACGGTCATCCTGGTGGCCGCACCGGCGGCGTTGCTCGCCGCTCTAGTTGCGCACCCCTATCTCGCGGGACGTCTCCCGAACGATGCCCAGGTCGCCGAAGCAGTGGTTGGCGGAACGACGCGCTGGGGGCTGGTCCACCTCGCCACCACAGTGGCGTCCGGGCTGATCATCCTGGCCTTCCTCGCCGTCCGGAGCTACCTCCGTGAAGCCGGGGAGGATCGCTTCAGCACCTTCGGGGTTTCCTTCGTCGTCATCGGCAGCACCCTGTTCGCGGTCCTGCCCGGGATGGAGTTCGCCCCACTGGCGGCGGCGGAGACGGGCGCTACGACGGCAGGGATAGGGGCCGCCCAGGAGGCGCTCGCGTCCTGGTTCGTGCCCGTCCTGGTGATCGGGGCGTTGGCCTTCGCGATCGGGGTGTTCGCCTTC
>WHSQ01000013.1:20283-58914 GCA_009380005.1 Actinomycetota bacterium
CGCCTTCGCGCGGGCCCTCTCCGTCACGACGCTGGGAGGCCCCGCGCTCACCCGTGTCGTGGTCGTCGCGCTGATCGTCATGGCAATATCCCGTTTCGTGCCGCTGGCGGCGGTGCAGTTCTATGTCCAGGGGGCTGCAGCCATAGTGGCCCTGTGGCCGCTGGCCTACGCGATGCGGACACGGCCGGCACCCTATACGGCGGGCCGATCGCGAACCGTGCCGACCGGCTGACGTCGATCATCGGGGCATTCCGGCGGCTCCGCAGGCGGCGGGACGCAAGGACGGTTGTGATGTTGTCTAGTACGCGCGTTCACACTCAAGAAGACTCAGCGGAGTTGCGCCGTCTAAGCTACGAAACAGTCGACGATCTGCCGGGATCTCGCCCTCTTGAGGACGACGCCACGGTTCTTTAAGGCAAAGCGGGGATCCATGTTGTCGCCTCCGAACCGCGCTTCGTGCTCAGGAGGACGGGCGGTCCACGTCGTACTCCAGACGTCTCACCGTGACGTCCCCTTCCTCGATGCGCACGTAGCAGGCACGCGGGTCTGGTGATTGGACGGCCTTCGGCACTGGAACTCATCCGTGTGGCTCCGTGCTGTCGAACGAAGGATACGGAAGCGCGAAGGTTTCAGTCCGGTGTGCATGCGTGCAGCGCGGACCGGGGGCGGATAAGAAGAGGTAGGGCTGGTCATCGAGGTGAGTCGGTTTTCTGAGGCCGGAATGTGACCAGGATGAGGTGAGTTGAGCTGGGGTTCGTCATCATGGGAGCGGGTGCGGTAGGTGGGGTGATCGGGGCGCGACTCGCCCAGCGTGGGCATGAGGTCGTCCTTGTGGCGCGTGGTGAGCATCTCGCGGCGATCCAGGAACGAGGTTTGAGCCTGCTGTCGAGCGAATCAGAGGAGACCCTGTCGCTTCCAGCCACGGACGATCCGACGACACTTGACATAGGCGGCAATGATGTCGTGATCCTCGCCGTCAAGGGTCAGGACACTGAGTCCGCACTCGGTTCGTTGGCGGCCCGTGCGCCGTGTGATGTTGCACTGGTGTGCGCTCAGAACGGCGTGGCCAACGAGCGCAAGGGATTGCGCCACTTCGCGCGCGTCTACGGAGCGGTGGTCATGTGTCCGGCGGGATTCCTCGAGCCGGGAACAGTGATCGCCTACTCTTCGCCAATCACAGGCATCATCGACGTGGGTCGGTACCCGGAGGGCAGCGACGCGTTGGCACGGGAGTTGGCGACTACGTTGACTTCGTGCGGGTTTGCGTCACGGGCGCGCGAGGACGTGATGCGGTGGAAGTACCGCAAGCTGCTCCAGAACCTCACCAATGTGATCGAGGCCTTGTGCGGGCCCGAGGCCCGGTCCGGACCGATCGCTGAACTCGCGATCGCAGAGGGAGAGGCCTGCCTTGAGGCCGCCGGCGTAGACGTGGCGAGCGCGGAGGAGGACCGGAAGCGTCGCGGTGATCTCCTCAAACTTGAGCCCATCGGGAAGCTGACCTGGAAGCCCAGCTCTTCGTGGCAGAGCCTGGCTCGCCACGCTGGCACGATCGAGGTCGATGAACTCAACGGTGAGATCGTGCTGCTGGGGCGCTTGCATGGCATCGCGACGCCGGTCAACGAGCTTCTCCAGCGCACCGCGCACCGCCTCGCTCATGAGCGAGCAGAGCCGGGGAGCCTCACCGAACGAGACCTGCTCGGCGAACTGGACTAAGGACCCAGTTCCTTACCTTTTCGACTGGATCTCTGCAGATCTGGCTCTCAAGGCGAAGTACGAACGCCACTGGTTGCCGATCGGCCGAGGTCGCAGCGAGCGGAAGCGAGACCCACCGAACGCGGATCCCCAAGCACCTTGCGCCCGAGCGGCCGGCGCTACAAAGGAAAGGGAGCCGCCTACCGGTGGCAACCCAGACCTTACGAGGCGGTAGCGCGGAACGCGTGAGTCTTGTAAGGCATCAGGAAGGACTCTCGATCTCGCAGCTGTGGGTGCTCGCTACAAAGGGCCTGAACCTCAGCAAGCAACTCATCCCGCTCGCCGTCGGGAAGGATAGAGATGTAGCTGCGCGACCGCATAAGACCCATGAGTTGCTCCTCCGTTAGCTCCTGCTCGAAGTCGAAGACGCGATGTTCCGTCGAATCAAACAGGCCTGAACCTTCTAGCTTCACCACGAACTCAGCTTCCATGCCTTCGGCCCCGCCCAGCGTGGCGGCCATAGCGGCCTCGCTCCCGACGATGTCCGAGAGTGCCTTGACCCACGGGACGGTCTCGTCGCGCATGTTCGTCAACAAGCCGACACATCCTCCAGCGCACAGAACACGCCTCATCTCCGGTACCGCTCGCTCATGATCGAACCAGTGGAACGCCGTCGCCGCGGTGAGGACGTCGACAGTGGCGTTCCCAAGCGGAAGCGCTTCCGCCGCGGCGCCAACCACGTTGAGCCCCTGCGCGATCGCTCCCTGCAGCATCGCTACCGAAGGATCGACGCCGATCACGGAGTGCCCCAGCTCCACCAGCCGCGACGTGAGGTTCCCTGGCCCGCACCCGATGTCAACGACGGTGGTGGGCTCGTCGCCTACCACCCACCTGATTGCATCAACTGGGTATCCCGGTCGATACCGCCCATAGTCGTGAGCTCTCGACAGGAATGAGGCCCGCCTGGCATTCAGATTTTCCCTCGCCCCCTTGTTCACATGAATGTGTCTACACCCCGGAGGTCGCAGCCCGCAGGGATCGACCGAGGTCGGATTCCGCTGCCTGCGTCCTTGATAGGGAAGTTGGCTTGGGTAGAGCCATCGGGCTAGCCATGACTTCGGCCGATCCGCAAATCGCGGGACCGCAGGTAAACGGGGTGGACCCAGCTTCCCATAATACGAACCGCCAACTTCCGCTTCAGCTTGCCATTCCGACTGCCTCGATCCCTCAGCGGGAACGGGTCACCAAACGCTGCTGCCGGGGGAAAGACTTTCAGTTGTAGTGCCGCAGGGCTGGCCATACCTCCGACCATGAATCGCGCGGCCCATCTGCGATCCAGATAGAGGCTCCATACTCCTCGTTCTTGAGGCCGGCCTCGTTCGTGATGGCTCCGATCCGCTCCACACCGACGAAGAACCTGTCCAAGTACTCGCGGGAGAAGTGCCCGACTATCAAGACTGTCCCTGCATCGGGTGGACCCCACAGCCAGTAGTTGTTGTGGCCACTGCTCGCGCTCGGCAGGCCAAACTCCGGACCGTAGAGATCGATCGCCCCCGCCTCCCCATAGCTAAGCGTAAATACCGTTGCCCGAGCCTGCCGTCCCGTGGGAAGCGTCCTGTAGGCGGAAGCCACTTGCCGAGTAAATGACTCCCACCCGTAAGTCTCTCCCAACTCCTGATTCATCTCATTGAAGGGCGTTTGGGCGAGCACTTCGGGCGGAAGCAACGGAACGGCGACGGGAAGCCCGGCGACGCCCCCGACCACAACCGCCGCCAAAACCCGTCTCCTGGTGAGCCATCGTTTGGGCCTTTCTAGGAACCTCTCTGTCGCCACGGCTCCCGCGCCCAGTAACGGCACGTAGAGAGGGGCGAGGAAATAGGGTTTCGAAGACAGCGCGACGAACGTGACGATCAAGACGACGAAGGTCCAACCCACGAAGCGGTAGGGCATCATGCGCTCATCGCGGAAGAACGAACGCAGACCCGCGATCCAGATCGGAAGGGCGACCGGACCGATGAACAACACCTGCAGGGGAAGGAAGAGGAAAGAGTTCGCCTCATGGACTCCTTCGGCGTAAAGGCTCTCGGCCATTTCGAAAAAGGGCCAACCATTCTGAGTTTGCCAGATGAGATTCGGCAACCACATCACAATTGCGATCGCCACGCCGAGCCACAAGAGCGGGGCGCGCAGGAGACGCCGGTGCTCCGTCATCAACACACCTAGAAAGAGCGCTCCGGCGACGAAGAGAACCGTCCATTTATTGAGGAGGCCGATGCCCGCCACCGCGCCGGCGAGCAGCCAGAGGCGCTGCTCCCCCGTCTGGATCACCCGGAGCACGAGGTAGATCAGCAACGCCGAGACCAGAACATCGAATGTCGTGGTACTGAGGAGGTGCCCGAGCGCCAGGAAGATCCCGGCGGCGCCGGTTGCAAGGGCAGCGAGCGCCTGGGCGAATGTTCGGCCTCCGAATCGTCGAGCGAACGCTCCTGCAAGTGCGATAAGGCCACCGATCGAGATGGCCGGCAGGAGTCTCAGGGTGAACAACGAGTGATCAAACACACCGGTCAACCAAGCAACCAACGGGGTCAGGGGGGCTGGTCTATGTAGCCCCACGCCAGTCGCTCGCCCGCTTCAATGAAATAGAGCTCGTCTCGGTGATGCCCGTAACGACCACTCATCGCGAGAAGGAGGGCCACGACACTGAACGCGATGACCCAAATGTAGGAGATCACGAATAGTGCTCTGAGTTGATCACGAAAAGTGCACAGGCCTCCGGGAGACCGGGGGCTTCTTCTTTGTCGGGAAAAGAGGCGTCCCTCCCGCCAGGCTGCGGTTGTCGAAGACCTCAGCCGACAGGAGGGACACGTGTTCAACAAGGAGATATGGATGGACCTACATGCACTGCACCGTCAGGGTTGGAGCATCGCCGCTCTGGCGCGCGAGTTCAACCTCAACCGCAGAACCGTCGCTCGCTACGTCGACGCGCCCGAGGCCCCGACCTATGCCGGCCGTGACTGTCCCGCCGATCTCGCACCCGATCAGCTAGCCCACGTCGTGCGCCGCCTCGAGGTCTGCAAGACGATCCGGGCGACGACCCTTTATCGCGAGGTGACCGAGCTCGGCTATGAGGCCAGCTACGTGAGCTTCGCCCGGCGGGTCCGGCTGCTTCGAACGATCGAGCCCAAAGAGCCCGAGGTCCGCTTCGAGACCGATCCCGGCGTCCAGGTCCAGATGGACTGGACCGAGCTCGGGCGCTGGCAGCTCGCCGACACCATGGTCGAGCTCAAGGCATGGGTCGCGGTCCTGGGCTTCTCGCGCGCGGTCGCGTTGCGCTTCGCGACCGACAAGACGCGCGCCACGACGCTCGAGCTGATCCCGCAGGTGTTGAATGATCTCGGCGGCGTCCCTCAAGAGGTCCTGACCGATCGCGATCCTGCGCTCGTGATCGGCGAGACGTCCGACAAGCGGGCGATCTTCGCATCGGAGTGGGTCGATCTGGCGCTGTCGCTCGGGACTATGCCCAAGGCATGCCGTGCCTATCGCGCCAAGACCAAAGGCAAGGTCGAGCGCGTCATCAGAGAGATCAAAGAGGACTTCTTGCCGTGGTTAACCGGCCAAGCCCTGCCACCGGGTCCGTCACTCGCCGACTACCAAGCGCTCGCTCGGAGATGGTCACTAGATGTCGTCGGGACCCGGCGCCACCGCACCACCGGGCGCATCGTCGCCGAGACGTGGCTCGAGGAGCAGCCGTTGCTGACACCGATCCCGATGAGATTGCTGCAGCACTCGCGCGGCACACACGTTCACACAGCTGATGTGATCGACCTCTCGGCGATCAAGGCGCAGGGCGCGCTCGTGGAGCATCGCAGCCTCGATGCCTATGGGCTGGTGGCGCCGTGAACGAGTCGACCTATCAGCGTTTGCGAGGCCACCTCGCCTATCTCGGTCTTTCGACCGCAGCCGAACATCTCGCCGCGCATCTTGATGATCCCAAGGCGTCGGTCACCGAAGTGCTGGAGTCCCTGCTGTCACAGGAAGTCGAGGGAACACGCACGCGCCGCACCGCAGGACGCCTGCGCTTCGCCCACTATCCACTCAAAAAGAAGCTTGCCGACTTCGACTTCAGCTTCCAGCCAAGCCTCGATCGCAAGGTCGTGGCCGAGCTGTCGACGCTGCGCTTCGTCGAAGATCATCGCAACGTGCTGTTGTTGGGACCGCCCGGGGTCGGAAAGACCCACCTCGCGATCGCGCTCGGCATCGCCGCGACCGAAGCCGGCTATCGCACCTACTTCACCTCGGCTCAGGATCTCGTGCGTCATCTCGGCCAGGCGCACCGCGACGGGCGCTTCAACTCCAAGATGCGCACCTACACGGGACCGAGCGTGCTCGTGATCGACGAGCTCGGCTATCTGCCGATGGATGCCGAGTCGGCGCATTGGATCTTCGAGGTCGTCACCCGCCGCTACGAGCGCGGGTCGATCGTGTTGACTTCCAACCGCGGCTTCGCGGAGTGGGGTCAAGTCTTCGCAGACACCGTCGTCGCGTCCACGATCCTGGACCGGCTCTTGCATCACTCGACGGTCATGAACATCAAGGGCAAGTCGTTTCGGATGCGGGCCCACGAGGACCAGGAGGTGGTCGCTATGCTGTGATCAGACCTGTGCACTTTTCGTGATCGGAAGTGTGCACTTTTGGTGGTCGCCTACACCAAATCCAGGGTCTTCCCACTTTGGTTCTCTCGTGCGGCATGCATCAATGATGCCTGTACAAGCTCCCGACGTCTGGGATCCGAGTGAAGGAAGAGCGATCTGCCGAAGCAAAGCCGTTCATCGGTGGCGGGTTCGCATTATGGGCGGCTGGGTGGGGCCGGCTGGACTCGAACCAGCGACCAACGGATTATGAGTCCGCCGGCTCGCAAGCTCATCACCAGGCACGTCGCGTGTCTTACCTGTTCACCCCCGGATTCCGACAAACGCGGACAGCCACCGACATACACGTAAGAACGCGCCGCATGCTGACTGTCTGCTGACTGTCCTTTGTCTTTCGAAGGACTGAAAATCCGCCGCTCATGCTGACCGTGCTCAATCCCTGCGGCCTGGGGTCAACCGGGACCGCCTGCTCCAGGAGTAGGTCATGGCTCGATGAATCACGTCGGGCGGCGGTCCAGGTCCCGTGCGCACGCCCGGCGGGGGCGTACCCTTCAACGAATGGCGGAGCAAATATCGCCTGAGGGCGAGCCCGTCCGGACCGCCGAGGTCATCGCCGCGGCGTGCCTGGCCACCGACCTGGGCATGGGGTTTCCGTTCGAGCACGGCCTGCACGGAACGCTCATGGCCATGAGGCTCGCCGATCTGCTCGATGTTGGTCGCGAGGCCAAGTCGCAGACCTACTACGCCTCTCTCCTGGTGTACTCGGGGTGCACGACGGACCTGGAAATAGCACGCATCTTCGCGGGGAGCAGGACCGAAAACTTCACCCCCAGGATGATGGGATCGCCGCTGGAGGCATTTTCGGGGTTCGTCCATGCCCTCCCTCCTCCAGACGCCCCCCCTCTACAACGCGCTTACGAGGTCGGGAGGCGGCTGATTCCACTGGGGAGATTCGTGAAACCCCACCTCACGGCCCTCTGCGAGGTCGCAGAGATGATGGCGAAGCGGCTCGGTCTGCCCCCGGCTGTGCACAAACTGTTCGTCCTCCTGACCGAGCGCTGGGACGGAAAGGGGATGCTGAAGCGAGCGAAGGGAGAGGAAGTCCCCTTGCCTTTTCGCATCGTCGGCGTCGCGCGCGACGCCGCCTACCAGCGGATCCTGGGCGGGGACGATTATGCCGTAGAGGTGATCAGCAGGCGGGCCGGGCACGCCTTCGACCCCCGCATCGCGGCCCGGTTCATCGAGGAGGCGCCGGAGGTCCTGGCCGCGGCGGACGGAGCCGGCCCGGCGTGGGAGGCGATCCTGGCCGCCGAGCCTCGCCCCTGGCTGACGCTGGAGGATGAGGGGGTCGACCAGGCGCTCGCCGCCATCGGCGACTTCGCCGACCTCGTCTCGCCCCACCTTTCTGGACACTCGAGCGGGGTGGCCGAACTCGCGGAGACGGCTGCCCGGCTCTGCGGCTTCGGTCCCTCCGAGGTCGCCCTCGTGCGGCGGGCGGCGTTCGTGCACGACGTGGGACGCGTCGCGATCGACCCGCGGGTCTGGCAGAAGCCGGCGGCCCTCACGGTCGATGAGTGGGAGCAGGTGCGACTGCACCCCTACCACACCGAGCGCGTCATGCTCCACCCCGGCTTCCTCGCCTCGCTGGCCGAGCCGGCGTGCGCGCACCACGAGCGGCTCGACGGGGACGGGTACCACCGAAGGATGTCGGCCCCGGCGCTCACCCCGGCCGCCCGCCTCCTCGCCGCCGCCGACGCGTTCCACGCTATGCGCGAACCGCGCCCGTACCGGCCCGGACTCTCACCGGAAGAAGCCGCAAGGCTCCTCAGCGAGGACGCGCACGCCGGTCGTCAGGACTCCGAGATGGTCGCCGCCGTGATCGAAGCCGCGGGGCAGCCGGCGCCGCCGGTTGAGCGCCCGGCCGGGTTGACCGAACGGGAGGCCGAGGTCGTTGGGCTCCTCGCCCGGGGCCTCCAAACGAAGCAGGTGGCCAGAAGACTCGGTATCTCGGTCAAAACGGCCGATCGCCACATCCAGAACGCCTACAGGAAGATCGGCGTCTCCAGCCGTACCGCCGCCACGCTGTTCGCCATGGAGCACGGCCTGGTGCCGGCGGCGGGGCCTACGGAGAATCGGTTCGGGACCGATTCCCCGCGCTGATCCCAGGCCCTCAACGCTGAGCCTTGCATCTGGGGAGAACTCCCGATTTCCCCGCACCCCGACCGTCAGTACGTTGACGCCATGGAGAGCGCCCACCAGCCTGACGCCCGAGACCCCGCCCCGGGGGAGGCCGCTCGCCGTGTAGGCGTCCTGTCCGCCGCCGTCACCGCTCCCGCGCTCTCCGCGCTGGTCCTGATCACCGCGGCGGGAACCGACGCTCACCTGGGCGCATCGCGCTACTGGCCGTGGGTGCCGACGGGGCTCCAGGTGCTCGGGCTGTGGTCCGCGGGGAGCGGGCAGCGGTGGGGATGGCTCCTCGGAGCCGCGGTCCAGCTGCCGTGGATCGCCTACGCCCTGGTCACCGGGCAGCTGGGGTTCATCCCTGGGTGCGCCATCTCCGCGGTCGTCCAGGCCCACAGCTTCGCGACGGACCAGTCGCCGGCACGGAGGCAACGGGCCCGCGACGGTGTTCAGGTCTACGTGTGAAGGAGGTCGAGATGGACATGCACACTGAACGGACCGAGACGCTCGTCATCGGGGGCGGGCAGTCCGGACTCTCGGTCGGATACCACCTGGCCCGACACGGCCTGCCGTTCCTGATTGTCGACGCGAACGAGCGGGTCGGGGACGCCTGGCGCAAGCGGTGGGACTCCTTGCGGCTCTTCACCCCCAACCGCGTCAACGGGTTGGACGGGATGCCGTTCCCCGGCCCCCGCTGGGGATTCCCGACCAAGGACGAGTACGCCGATTATCTCAAGAGCTACGCCGACCGGTTCGAGCTGCCGGTGCGAACCGGCTTGGAGGTGGACCGGCTGACCCGGAACGGGGACGGCTTCCTCGCGACCGCCGGTGATCGGCGCTTCGAAGCCGAAAACGTGGTCGTCGCGATGTCCTCGTGGCAGCGCCCGCGGGTGCCGGACTTCGCGTCCGACCTCGATCCCGCGATCGTCCAGCTCCACGTCGCCGACTATCGCAACCCGGAGCAGCTCCGCGAGGGGGACGCTCTCCTCGTCGGGGCCGGCAACTCGGGAGCCGAGGTCGCCATGGAGCTCTCGAAGACCCGGCGGGTCTGGCTGTCGGGCCCGGACAACGGTGCCCTCCCCTTCCGGCTAGAAAGCCACGTGGGGCGCATGTTGGGGCCCTTCGTCGCCCGGGTCATCTTTCATCGGGTCTTTTCCACGGGCAATCCGATCGGACGGCGGATCCGACCGAAGATTCTCGCGAAGCGCGATCCTCTGATCCGGGTCAAGCCGAAGGACCTCGCCGCTGCGGGAGTGGAGCGGGTGCCGCGGACGACCGGCGTCGAGGGCGGGTGGCCCAGGCTCGAGGACGGCCGTCGCCTGGAGGTCGCCAACGTGGTCTGGACCTCCGGGTTCCACCCCGGATTCTCGTGGATCGAGCTGCCCGTGTTCGGGCCGAACGAGCCGAAGCACGATGGGGGAATCGTCGACTCCCAACCCGGCCTCTACTTCGTCGGCCTCCGATTCCTGTACTCGAAGTCGTCGGAGCAGATCCACGGGGTCGGCCGCGACGCCAACCGCATCGCCGAGGCGATCGCTGCCCGCCGGACGCAACGAGCGGCGGTCGGCCGCGGAGAGGTTCAGGCCGTGGGTGGGCGCCGTGGACTTGAGAAGACCGCGTCGGCGAGGAGCGCTAACCGACGAGGACCTGCGGATCAGCGATGAGCCGGTCGCCTCGGATGACATGTGCCGTGCTCCCAATGCACCAACGTGCTGACTCTGTGCTGACTCTCCCTCGTCTTCGCAAATGTCGTCGCGGCTCGCCACGCGAGCGGGAAAGCAGCTCCTGCCAGCGGTTTCCCGCGCCTTCACGTGCGTGGGGCCGGCTGGACTCGAACCAGCGACCAACGGATTATGAGTCCGCCGCTCTGACCAGCTGAGCTACGGCCCCCAGCAGGGTCCCAAGATAGCCGCTCTCCAGGAACGCCGAGCGGTTCCCGGCTCGGATGCCGGTGATCTCCTTCAGTAGAACCCCGACGGCGCAGGCGAGGATCGGCGATCTAGCTGCGACAGATGCCGTAACGGTTGCAGCGGATCGTTCCCCGCTCGAACTTGGCCGAGCTGGAACCGTTGCTGCGTACGACGTCGGTTATCGGGAATCCGAGTCCCCCGAAGACGCCACCGACCTGCTCGAAGTATCGCAACACGGGACCGTGGAGCGCGTGTGCGCCGACGCCCGGCTTCGACTTGTAGTAGATGCGGCCACGCTCGAAGTTCGTCGTCGAACAACGGCGTATCTTGCAGACGCCGGTGCGCAGGCGACGGGTCGAAGAGATGGGCCATCTGAGAACCCCGGCCCACTCTCGCTTCGCCACGTACTTGTCGTGCACGGGTCCCCTGAGCCACGCCGTCGCGCTGGGATCCTCGCTCCGGTAGATCGTGCCCTTCTCGAAGCGCTGGAAGGAGCCTCCCGTCGCGGTCTTCCGCGCGGCCGTGGCCGAGCCCGGTCGGCAGAGGACGGAGTCGTACCTGGCTCGGATCGCTCCTGTGACGTTGAGGTTGCGGTTGATGAAGAAACGCGTGGACTTCAGGTTGAGCTCCGATCGCATGTCGTCGCCACGTATGCTTCTCGCCCGTCTCCCCCACCACCGTGATCCACAAGAGGCGATCGGAGAGTCCTCGCTCGGCCTTGCGGAAACCGGTGATCGTTCCGATGTTGCCGGTCTTGCTCGCCAGGCTGGCGGTCAGCGAGTCGGCCGAGACCGGGCCCACCTTCCAGACGCGATTGGGGTTCTCCTTCGTGTAGTCGCCGGGATCGCACGTCGCACGGATGTACGAGAGCTTCTCCACGAAGACGTTCTCGCTGTGCTCGGAGAAACCGCCGCTCGAGGAACTGTAGAAGGCCTGGATCAGAGATCCGTCGGCCTTAAGGACGTGGCCGCTCGTCGCGTCGACGGCGGCGACCCACCGCGAGCCCATGGAGCCGGCCTCCTTGTCGTAACCGACGTAGTTCTGATCGGAGACGCTGTCGAGCAGGCCGCAGTTGCAGGGAAGTCGATCCTGGCCCAAGCGCGTGACCTTCTCGAGCGCATAGGTACGGGCGGCCGTCGCCTGGGCGCGCAGCGCGACCGCCGGCCAGCTGCTCGGCACTTCGCCGAGCCCATACAGGTAGGACTGCATGTCGAGCACGGCCATCGCCCGGAGGACGCCGGAGTAGATGTTGAACTCAACGTGGCCGCGGTTGTACGTATGGCCGGCCTGCGGGATGAAGACGCGCGCGCCGCTCGCGTAGGTCGCGAAGATGTGCTGAACCGGACCTCCCACCGGGCTACCGACTAACTCGCCATCCTCGTCGCGGATCACGTACTTATTCGAAACGGCCCGAAGGGTCCAGGTCTCGCCCGCACGGATCGCACCCACGACCTCGCCGCCCGCGGACCCCAGCCGCAATCGCACCCTGCCGCCGAAGGCGGTGAGTTGAAGGACGTCCTGGTTCTGGACGAGGCCGATGCGCAGGCTCGGCACACTCGCCGGTCCGATACCGACGCCCTCGTAGTAGTGCTTGAGGACGGCGCGGTAGCCCCAGCCCTTCTTGGCAAGCCCCAAGAGTCCGTACTGCGAGATGCCGGCCCCATGCCCCCAGCCCGAGCCGTGGAACGTGAACGAGGCCGCGGCGCGGGCCGCGGGGGCCTGCGCCGGAACCAGGATCGCGGCGGCGATGGCCGCGGCGGCGACCCCCGTGGCCGCCCGGCGCGCTCGCTCCGTTGATCCGGTCATGCCTACATGGTGAACGACACGTGGGCATAAGCGATAGGGGTCTGGGCTCGAACGATCGCCGGCGTCGCGGCCGGGACCTCGAGCTCCGGGGGCGGGACTCGAACCCGCAACCTACCGGTTAACAGCCGGTTGCTCTGCCAGTTGAGCTACCCCGGAACGAACGAGTCCGCATCCTACCGGGGGCCGGGTTCGGCCGGACGGGGAAAGGGGCATTACCATCGGTGACCAACTACGCCGCGGCCACACGATCCTTGGAGGTTCGAATGGGCAAGATGGGATTCCTCGTCGGCTTCGGAGCCGGGTACGTGCTCGGCGCCAAAGCGGGGACCGAACGCTACGACCAGCTCCGACGCCTGTACGACAACCTCAGCGCGTCACCTGCGGTGCGTCAGGCGAGGGGAAAGGCGAAGGATGCAGCCACGAGCGGACTGGGAAGCGCGAAGGATGCGGCGAGCGGAAGCGTCGCGAAGGTCCGCGACGCGGTCAAGCGAGACGACGGTGACCACAGCGGCCTAACGGTGGCTCCGCCACCTACCTAGACCCCTGCCACGGGGCCGCGGTCAGGTACTTCTGCCGCAGCCGCACGAAAGGACAGGCGTCCCGGACCGCATCGAACACGAGCGTGCCATCCTCGAGTGACCACTCATAGATCCCGGTCATGCCGATGCAGTTGGCATCGTTGAAGATCTCGATCCGATCGCCGTCAACCCGGTAATGCGCCGACACGTCGAAGCCCGGCGGATGTTTGCATTCCACTCCCTTCGCCTCGCTGCGACAATCGACCTCAACCGCGATCGGTTCGAACGTGCCCGTGAGTGTGCCTTGGTCGAAACGCAGGCGCGCTTCCCCCGCATCGAGGCGCCAGGGGGCACAGCGCTGACAGTAGACCGGCGGACCGCCGGCCTGGCGGACGGTGATGGTCCTCGTGTACGTCCCATCCAGTGGCGTGCGCTCCTCCGGTGGAGCGGGCTCCGAGTACGGATACGGTTCGCCCACCTCGACCGAGACGCGTCCCTCGTTCCCGCCGGTCGGTCCTTCCCCCGCTGATTCACTACAGGCGACAGGATCAGCGGGAGGAGTGCAAGGATCGCACCCCGAAGGAGCATCTTCATGGATAAAGTTTACGCGCGGCCGAAGGGCCGAAACATCTCCATACGTCTGCCCGCTACGGCTACTCCAGGTAGTCGCGCAGTTTCTGACTTCGTGATGGGTGGCGCAGCTTCGACAGCGTCTTGGATTCGATCTGACGGATGCGTTCGCGCGTGACTCCGAATCTCTTCCCAACCTCTTCGAGCGTGCGCGGCTGACCATCGTCAAGGCCGAAACGGAGCCGGATCACCTCGCGGGATCTACCGTCGAGCGTGTGCAGGACGGATTCCAGCTGCTCCTGCAGCAATCGGAACGACGCCTTCTCGAGTGGGACGACGGCTTCCGAATCCTCGATGAAGTCTCCGAGGTGGCTGTCCTCTTCCTCCCCGATCGGAGTCTCGAGCGAGACGGGCTCTTGGGAGATCTTCTGGATCTCTCGCACCTTCTCGGTCGTGATCTCCATCTGCTGGGCGATCTCATCGGAAGTCGGCTCGCGACCCAGATCCTGGAGCAACTGCCGCTGGATGCGGGCGAGCTTGTTGATCGTCTCGACCATGTGCACGGGGATGCGTATCGTCCGGGCCTGGTCGGCGATGGCGCGAGTGATGGCCTGCCGGATCCACCAGGTCGCGTAGGTGGAGAACTTGAATCCCTTGGCGTAGTCGAACTTCTCGACCGCGCGGATGAGACCGAGGTTGCCTTCCTGGATGAGGTCGAGGAAGGCCATCCCACGACCGACGTAGCGCTTTGCGATCGACACGACCAACCGGAGGTTGGCCTCGACGAGGTGGCGCTTGGCGCGATGCCCGTCGATGATCTCCCAGCGAAGCTGGCGGCCCTGGTCGTCGCCGACCTTGCCCCCCTCCTTGGCAAGCCTGTCTTCGGCCATCACACCTTTCTCGATGCGCTGCGCGAGGCTGACCTCCTCCTGCGCGGTCAAGAGGCTCACACGGCCGATCTCCTTGAGGTACATCCGGACGGGGTCACTGGGCGGAGCCTTCAGGGCGCTCTCGACCTCCTTGCGAGCCCGGACGCGGTCCTCGTCGACGTCGGGGGCCTGTTCCGGTGACACTTGCTCTTCCTCTTCCTCGATCACTTCGTCCTCGACGACGTCGACGTTCAACTCCACCAACCGCTGGTAGATCGCGTCGGCCTCATCCGGAGTCAGATCGAGGGTTGAGAGCTTCTCCGCCAGATCGGCGTTGGTGATCGAGCCCTCCTGCTGGGCATCCGAGATGATCTTCGCGACCACATCGCTGTCCGGAGAGGCGATCGCCGTCACGGTTGCGTTGGTTCGCCCTTGCTCTTGCGCGGTGCTCTCGGCCGCCTTGGTTCGGTCAACCATCACTATGCGGCCCCCTGCAACCTGCGCAGGAGATCCCGTCGCTCCGCTTCCATTCCAACGAGCTCGGTGAACAAGGCATCATGTCTGTCTGCATCGACCACCGGATTCACTTGCTGAAGGGTCTCCCGTCGAATCTTGATGTGTCGCTCCAGTCGGAACACTCTAAGCCGGGTGAAGACTTCGTCGATCCTCTCTTGCCCTGCTTCATCGGCCCCCATCTCCGTGACGCTCAGCTCGGTCAGCAGCGACACCGCGTCGGGCGACAGGCGCTCGACGAGTACCGCTTGCGAGGCGGGCTCGTCTGCCAACAGGGCGTCCCGAACCGCCGTGAAAACTTCTCTACGCGGACGCGAGGTGAACTCGTCATCCGCCATCCCCTCCACCCATGGTCGCGTCTCTTGGGGACTCGCCAGCAACAGCCGCAGCGCTTCCCGTTCGACCTTGACTTGGCCCGGGAGCCTCCGATCTTCATAGGTCCTGGTACCGCCGACGTTCGTGTCCGCAACCCCCCCGGTTTGCACTTCGCTGAGTGCTCTCTCGACGCCCGCCACGTCGACTCCGATGCGCTCCGCTGCCATGAATACGTATTCGGAACGCGCTATCGGATCAGGGTGGGAGCCTAGCACCCGTGCGGCCTCCCGGACCGCCCGAGCGCGCGCCTCCGGTGTGTCCAATGGAAGCTTCGTCAGGACCTCCTCCAACTTGAATTGGAGTAACGGCTGCGCTTCGTCGATCGCTTTGCGCACGCCGTCGGGTCCATCTTCTCTCACGACGTCCGCCGGATCACCACCCGCAGGAAGGATCGCGACGAGGATATCTACACCCACGCGGTGTTGTATCTCGAAGCTGCGTTCGGTCGCTCCTCGGCCCGCGCTGTCCGAGTCGAGCATCAAGACGACGCGCTGAGTGAACTTCTTCAACATCTCGAAGTGCGAGCCGCCTAACGCGACGCCGTTGGTCGCAACCGCTTCGCTGATGCCGGCTTCGTGCAGCGCGATGACGTCCGTGTATCCCTCGACGACGACGGCCACACCGCGCGAGATCGCGGACTTGGCTCGATCCAACCCGTACATCAGCCGGGACTTGGAGAACACCGGCGTTTCGGAGCTGTTCAGGTACTTGGGCTGTTGATCGCCCATCGCCCGGGCCCCGAAGCCCACGACATCGCCCTGCAGGTTCCAGGTCGGGAAGATGATGCGCTGGCGGAAGGTGTCGTACATGCCCCGGTCGCGCTCGCTTTTGCGGACCAGGTCGGCCTTCATCAGCTCTTCCTGGGTGAAGCCTTTCGACGTCAAGTGCTTGTAGAGGGAGTCACGACCGGGGGCGTACCCGAGCTTCCAGCGCTCGGCGACCTCGCGGCGGAAACCCCTCCCCCCGAGGTAGTTCCGGGCCTCGACGGCATCGGGGGAATCCAGCAGAGTTTCGTGGAAGAACGCCGCCGCGGCCTCGTTGGCCGCGATGATCCGGGCGCGGAGGTTGGAGCCGGCGCGCTCGCCGGGCCGCGTCTCCTCGTAGCGGAGGAGGAAGCCTTCCCGCTTCGCGAGCCACTCGACGGCTTCCGGGAAGGGCAGGTTCTCTACCTTCTGGACGAACTGATAGAGGTTGCCGCCCTCGCCGCACCCGAAGCAAAAAAACAATCCCTTAGACACGTCCAACTGGAACGAGGGCGTCTTCTCGGAGTGGAACGGGCACAGGCCCTTGAACGTGTGGGGGCCGGACTTCTTGAGCGCCGTGTAACCGGAGACGACATCGACGATGTTCGCCTTCTCTCGAAGGGCATTGATATCGTCGTCGTTGATCTTCGCCACGCGCGTCTACCCGGACCCTTTGCTGCCGACTGCGGGGGAAGTCGATGTCATCCTAAGGCCGTGAGACCCGGCGAGGGCGTTCCCAGCAGGTCCTCGAAGGTCCTTATCGCGAAACGATCGGTCATCCCCGCGACGTAGTCCACGGCCTTCTGGCGGGGGTCCCCATCGTCGGCCGGCTCGACGGGTGGGGCCGTCTCGGCGTAGTGCTCGAGCAGGGTCAGGACGATCCGCTGCACGCTCTCTCGCGTGGCCGTCGCCACGAGACCCAGGTAGACCCGGTCGAACAGGAACTTTCGCGTCTCGCCCATCGCCTCGGCGACGTCGGGGCTCATCTGGATCGAATCGGCGCCCTCCGAACGGACCACGAGGTCCGAGACCATCGTCTGGATGCGCTTCGCATGCGTGCGCCCCAGGACCCCAAGGGTCGACCTCGGAAGGTCTTCTTCCGAGAGCACGCCGGCGCGGATCGAGTCGTCGATGTCGTGGTTGATGTACGCGATCCGGTCGGCGTAGCGGGCGATCTGGCCCTCGAGTGTGTCCGGCATGGGCATGGACCAGGTGTGGTTCGCTATGCCGTCACGGACCTCCCAGGTCAGGTTGAGGTCCTCCAGTACCTCCACGATGCGGACGGACTGCAGGTTGTGACGGAAGCCCGGGTGGAAGTCGGCGACCACCTCTTCGCCGAGATGTCCGAAGGGCGTATGACCGAGGTCGTGGCCCAGGCAGATGGCTTCGACGAGGTCCTCGTTAAGGGCCAGCGCCCGCGCGATCGTCCGGGCGATCTGGGTGACCTCGAGTGTGTGTGTGAGCCGCACCCGGTAGTGGTCGCCCTCGGGGGCCAGGAAGACCTGGGTCTTGTGCCCGAGCCGCCGGAAGGCCTTGGAGTGCACGATGCGGTCCCGGTCCCGCTGGTATTCGGTGCGGAGCGGGTCGGGGGCTTCCTCCCGGTCCCGGCCCTTGGAGTCGGCGGACGGTCGGGCCCTCGGCGCCAGGCGGGCCCGCTCGTCGGCCTCGATGCGCTCGCGTGGGTCCATCGACCCAAGCTAGCAGCGACCTGCGACACCCGGAGGACCGCCCGAGTACAACAGGACGAGCGCTGGACGCAGGAAATGTTGTAGTCGGGCACGACACCCTGCCGAGTGCAACAGGACGAGCGCTGGACGCAGGAAATGTTGTAGTCGGCGGGGCTACTTGGAGCTGGTCTTGGCTTCGCCCATCACGGCTTGGGCCGCCGCGAGTCTGGCTACCGGGATGCGGAAGGGCGAGCAGCTCACGTAGTCGAGGCCCAGCTTGTCGCAGAACACGACCGAGTCCGGGTCCCCGCCGTGCTCTCCGCAGATGCCGAGGTGGATGCTCGCGTTCGAGCCCCTTCCTAGCTCGACCGCGATCTCCATGAGCCGGCCGACGCCGGGTTCGTCGATCGTTACGAACGGGTTGGTGGGGACGAGCTTCCGTTCCTCGTACATGCCGAGGAACTTGCCGATGTCGTCGCGCGAGAACCCGAACGCCGTCTGCGCCAGATCGTTCGTGCCGAAGCTGAAGAAGTCGGCGTGTTCGGCGATCGAGCCCGCCACGATGCACGAACGCGGCAGCTCGATCATCGTTCCGAACTCGATGTGCAGGTCGACGCCGGCGTCCTCGAGGATCTGGTCGGCGACGGGCTGGAGCTCCTCCCGCATCTGGCGCAACTCCTCGGCCGTCGCCACCAGCGGGATCATGATCTCCGGTCGAGGGTCCTTCCCCTTCTTCTGGAGCTCGACCGCCGCTTCGACGATGGCCCGCACCTGCATCGCGTACAGACCCGGCTTCACGATGCCCAGCCGAACGCCGCGCAGTCCGAGCATCGGGTTCACCTCGTGAAGCTCCTCGACCTTCTGCAACATCGTCTTGGCATCGTCGAGCCCGATCGACTCGCCGCGAAGCTCCACCTTCGACTCACCCCTCTCCTCCGCCAGCGCGACCGCGACCGAGAGGTCGACGTGATTCGGCAGGAACTCGTGCAGCGGCGGGTCGAGCAGCCGGACGGTTACTGGTAGCCCGTCCATGGCTTCGAGGATGCCGACGAAGTCTCCTCGCTGCAGGGGAAGCAACGCGTCGTAGGCCTGCTGCTCCTCCTCGTCGGTGTCCGCGAAGATCATCTTGCGCACGGCCGCCACGCGCTCCTCGCCCAAGAACATGTGCTCCGTGCGACAGAGGCCGATCCCCTGGGCTCCCCGGCTGCGGGCGTTGGACGACTGATCCGGCGTGTCCGCGTTCGCCCGCACCCCCAGCCGGCGCTTCTCGTCGACGACCTTCATGAAGCGTTCGTAGGCCCTCCACAGCGTCGTCCTACGCGCCGCTTCGTCACCACCGATAGCCGCCTCGAGCGCGGATGGCTCGACCTGCGATCGCTCGATATACACCGAACCGTCGGTGCCGTTGATGGAGATCCAGTCGCCTTCCTTCACCTCATCGTTGCCGACGCGGAAGCCCTTTGCCTTCCGGTCGATACGGATCGCATCGGCCCCACAGACCGCCGGGATGCCCTCGCCACGGGCCACCACCGCGGCGTGCGAGTTAGTCCCGCCCGCCGACGTCAGGATGCCCTGTGCCGTGACCATGCCGTGGTAGTCGTCGGGTGTCGTCTCCCGGCGTACGAGGATGACCTTCTCTCCCCGCTCAGCCCACTCGGCCGAGTCGTCTGCCGTGAAAACCGCGCGGCCCACGGCGCCGCCCGGCGAGGCATTGAGCCCCTTCGCGACCGGCTCCGTGGTCGGGTTCAAGCCCGGCTTGAAGAGCTCGTCGAGCTTGCCGGCCGTCAGCCGGTCCCGCACCGCGATCTCCTCGTCGATCAGACCCTCTTCGACCATGTCGTAAGCGATGACCCACTCGGCCAGTGACGTGCGCTTCCCGACGCGCGTTTGCAGCAACCACAGCTTGTGGTCCTCGACGGTGAACTCGATGTCGCACATGTCGCGGTAGTGCTTCTCGAGGGTCTTCATGTGACCTTTGAGGTCCTCGAACGCATCCGGCTGTTCGCTGCCCATCTCCATCAGCGGCGTCGTGTTGCGGATGCCCGCGACGACGTCTTCACCCTGCGCGTTGGCCAGGTAATCGCCGTAGGGGACGTTCTCGCCCGAGGCCGGGTCGCGGGTGAACGCGACGCCCGTCCCCGAATCCTCTCCCCGGTTCCCGAAGACCATCGACTGAACGTTCACGGCGGTACCGAGATCGTCGGGGATCTTGTTGCGGCGGCGGTAATCCTGCGCTCGCTTGTTGTCCCATGACCGGAACACGGCCTCGACGGCTTCATGCAACTGATCCGTGGGGTCCTGCGGGAATTCCTTGTTCGTCTCCCTGCCGACGATGTCCTTGAACTCCTGGACCAAGCCCTTGAGATCCTCGGTGTCCAGATCGACGTCGTTCGTAACGCCCTTCTGCTCCTTCATGTGATCGATCGCGTCCTCGAAGAGATCTCCGTCGATGCCCATCACGGTCTTGCCGAACATCTGCACGAGCCTGCGATAGGAATCCCACGCGAAACGCTCGTCGTTCATCTGACTGATGAGACCTTGCACGCTCGCGTCGTTGAGGCCGACGTTCAGGACCGTGTCCATCATCCCGGGCATCGAGAACGGTGCTCCGGAACGAACCGATACGAGAAGCGGGTCCCGGGGATCGCCCAGCGAACGCCCCATGCCCTCTTCGAGGTGCTTGCGATGCTCGGCTACCTGATCGAGCAACCCCTCGGGGAACCGCTGCCCGCCTTCCCGGTAGGCGTTACAGGCCTCGCAGGTGATCGTGAACCCCGGTGGGACGGGCAGTCCGATGTTGGTCATCTCGGCGAGGTTGGCTCCCTTGCCACCCAGCAGATACCTCTGCGAAGCATCTCCCTCGGAGAAGTCGTAGACCCACTTGGTACCCATCACGGTCGCCTCCCTAGGGCTCGAGCTCGATGTCGACGGCGGCGTCTGCGCCGGATCTGAGTTCCACGGTCACCTCGCCGCGTCGACCGTGAACGTCCCAGGCGCGCAGCTTCCACTTACCCGGAGTGAGGTGGAACGAATAATGTCCTTGAGGGTCGACGAGGATCGTGTCCATGATGTCGTCGGTCCGGTTGTGCAGCTCGACCGTGCCGATCTTGACGGTACCCCCTTCCGCAAGCACGCGACCCGAGACATGGGCCTGGTCGATCTTTCGCATCATCCGAACCGCTTGTCGAGGTAATCCACCAACCCATCCATACCGATGCGCTCCTGTTCCATGGTGTCCCTATCCCTCACCGTCACGGCCTGATCCTCCAGCGAGTCGAAGTCGACGGTGACGCACACCGGAGTACCGACTTCGTCCTGACGACGGTACCGCTTGCCTATCGATCCCGTGACGTCGAAATCGGTCACGAAGCGACGCCGGACGTCGGCGGCCAGGCGGTCCGCCACCGGAGTCAGATCGGCATGCTTCGACAGCGGCAACACTGCGACCTTGTAGGGGGCAAGACGCTCGTCGAGCCGCAACACCGTGCGCTTCTCGACCTTGCCCGCCGCGGTCGGCGCCTCCTCTTCCCTGTAGGAATCGATCAAGAACGCCATCAGAGGACGCTCCACCCCGACCGCCGGTTCGATCACGTAGGGGACGTAGCGCTCATCGGTTTCCGCATCGAAGTAGGAGAGATCCTGACCCGACGCCGCCGAGTGTGCCTTCAGGTCGAAGTCCGTCCGGTTGGCGATCCCTTCCAGCTCGGACCAGCCCATCCCGGGGAAGTCGTACTCGATGTCGTACGTGCGTTTCGCGTAATGCGAGAGCTCCTCGGCTTCGTGCTCGCGCAGACGCAGGTTCTCTTCACGCATCCCGAGATCCGTGTACCAGCTCATGCGCTCCTTGAGCCAGTAGTCGTGCCACTCCTCGTCGGTGCCCGGCTTGACGAAGAACTCCATCTCCATCTGTTCGAATTCACGCGTACGGAAGACGAAATTGCCCGGGGTGATCTCGTTGCGGAACGACTTCCCCTGCTGCGCGATCCCGAAGGGGATCTTCTTGCGCGCCGCCTGTTGCACGGTGAGGAAGTCGACGAACATCCCCTGGGCCGTCTCGGGTCGCAGGTAGACCACGTGCGCGGAGTCCTGCACCGGGCCCATGTGCGTCTGGAACATGAGATGGAACTGCCGGGGTTCGGTCCAGGCGGGCTCTCGTCCGCAGCTCGGGCAGTTCTTGGCGAGGTCGATGTGATCCGCCCGGAATCGCTTGTGGCAGTTGGTGCATTCCACCAGGGGGTCCGTGAAGGTCTCGACGTGACCGGATGCCTGCCAGACCTTGGGAGACATGAGGATCGAGCTCTCGAGACCCACGATGTCGTCCCGGAGGTGCACCATCGACCGCCACCACTCGTTCTTGATGTTTCGCTTGAGCTCGATGCCCAAGGGCCCCCAGTCCCAGGCGGACCTCAACCCCCCGTAGATCTCGCTCGACGGGAAGACGATGCCCCTGCGTTTACACAGGTTGACGATGGTGTCGATGCTCACGCCGGCCATCAGGGGATGATAAGGCGCATGATCCCGGTTACCCGCCGAGAGACACCCGGCCCCCGAAGGGGTGGCGACCGATAGAGATCGCCTTAGGCCTGCTGCTGCTCCTGGCATTGATCCTGGCGAACGGGTTCTTCGTGGCGGGCGAGTTCGCGCTGATCGCCGCCGACCGCGAGAAGGTCGAGCGCTTGGCCGAGGGAGGCGACCGACGAGCGCGCAGCGCTCTGGCCGCGCTGAAGTCGCTGTCGTTTCAGCTCTCGGGGGCTCAGCTGGGGATCACGGTGACCTCCTTGATCGTGGGCTTCATCATCGAGCCCACCCTGGGACGGTTGTTGAAGCCGGTGCTCGAGCTGCTGGGTCTCCCCGATGACACCGCCCTCGGCGTGGCCATCGGCATCGGGCTCTTCCTGGCGACCGCGCTGCAGATGGTGTTCGCCGAGCTCGTTCCCAAGAACCTGGCGATAGCAAGGCCACTCGAGCTTGGATTACGTGTCGCGACGCCGATGCGGCTCTACAACACGCTGCTGAAGCCGGTGATCCTGTTCCTGAACGCCGCCGCGAACCTGACCGTGAGGTTGTTCGGGGTCAAGCCGCGCGAGGAGCTCATCGGCGTGCGATCGCTGGACGAGCTCCAGATGTTGATCCAGTCGTCCCGCGAGCATGGGACGCTGCGAGAGGAAGAGTTCTCGCTCTTGCGAAGGTCCATCAACTTCCGGGGGAAGACGGCCGACGATGCCCTGGTGCCGCGGGTCGACGTCAAGGCGATCCAACAGAACGCGACGTTGAACAAGCTGTCGCAGCAGGCGGCCGACTGCGGACACTCACGGTTCCCCGTGTACGGCGAGGATCTCGACGACATCGTCGGCGTCGCCCACGTCCTGGACATCTATCGGGTCCCGATCGACAAGCGGCGCGCGACGCCGGTATCGGAGATCACTCGCGAAGCGGTGATAGTGCCGGAAGCGGCATCGCTCGAATCCGTGTTGACCCGCATCCGGCGAGCTCGCCAGCAACTCATCGTGGTGGTCGACGAGTACGGTGGCACGGCGGGGATCGTCACCACGGAGGATCTGCTCGAAGAGATCGTCGGTGAGATCGAGGACGAGTACGACCCGCGCGAGCGCATCCTCACATCACCCGTCGAAGGCGTGCACGTCGTCTCGGGGATGCTGCACCCGGACGAGGTCCTGGAGGCGACTGGACTCCACCTGCCGGAGGGTGACTACGAAACGCTGGCCGGCTTCTTGCTCGACCTCCTCGACCGCATACCGGAGCCGGGCGAACACGTCTCCTACGCGGGATGGGAGTTCAAGATCCTGGAGGTCGAGAAGAACCGCATCTCCAAGGTCCTGGTCTGCAGTCCCGGCTCGGAGCAACCCGAAGAAGAGAAGGAAGTTCAGAAGTGACGGGTTGGTATCTGCTGATCGCCCTGGCTCTGCTGATGGCGAACGGTTTCTTCGTGGCCGCCGAATTCGCGCTGACCGCGGCGCGCTGGACCAAGCTCGAGGAGATGGCCGCCGGAGGCAACAGCCGAGCTCGCGTGGCGCTGTCGTCGATCCGGGAGCTGTCCTTCATGCTCGCCGGCGCCCAACTCGGGATCACGATGGCATCGCTTGGATTGGGCTACGTGGCCGAACCGGCCGTTGCCCGGCTCATCGAGGGTGCCCTTCAGAACCTCGTCGAGCTCTCGGAGGGGCTGCTCCACACCATCTCCCTCACGATCGCTCTCGCCATCGTGGTCTTCTTGCACATGGTCGTCGGCGAGATGGCTCCCAAGAACCTGGCCATCTCGGAAGCGGAACGCACCGCGCTGTGGCTCGCCATCCCCTTCCGGCTGTACGCCAACCTCTTCCGGCCCTTCATCGGGGTGCTGAACGCGCTGGCGAACAGCTCCCTGCGCCTGTTGGGCGTCGAGCCCCAGGACGAGATCTTCTCCAAGCACACCGCCGAGGAGATCGGATCGATGGTCGAGGAGTCGGCCAAGCAGGGCATGATGCGGGAGTTCGAGCATCAGCTACTGAGCGGAGCCGTCGCCCTCGGCGAACGCGATGCCGCGTCCGTGATGGTTCCCCGCACGGAGATGACCGCGGTGCCCGTCACCTCGACACCGGAGGACATCGAGCGCGTCGTCCTGGAGACGGGCCACTCCCGGATCCCGCTGTATTCGCGCGATCTCGACGACATCGCCGGTTTCTTCCACGCCAAGGACCTGCTCCGGATCCCGGCCGACAAGAGAGCCGATCCCATCTCGCGCAAGTACATCCGCCAGATGCTCGTAGTTCCGGAATCCCGCAAGTTGCGTCCCCTGTTGGTCGACATGCGCCGGAGGCGCCAGCACCTCGCCCTGGTCGTGGACGAGCACGGCGGGACGTCGGGCGTCGTAACGCTCGAGGACCTTCTCGAGGAGTTGGTCGGCGAGATCCGGGACGAGACCGACGTGGCCGAACTGGGGATCGAGCGCGTAGGACGGGGACGCTTCGTCGTCCCGGGCTCGTTGCACGTAGCCGACGTGGCCGACCATCTGGGGCTCGTTCTACCGGAGGGCGAATACGAAACGATCGCCGGCTTCCTCATGGACCGGCTCGGTCGCATCCCCAAGAGACGCGACGTCGTCGAGCACAACGGCTGGAAGCTGCGCGTGCGTCAGATGCACCGGCGACGAGTGGTCCAGGTGATCGTCGAGGAACCCCCCAGAACGGCCGTGTCGGAGATGGCAGACGAGGCAGCGCAGCAAGCCCGCCGGCCCGTTTGACGGATGGAACCCCGAGCGCGTTATGTTCAGCCGATGGCTGACGTCCAAGTGAGCGAAGCGCGTCCCTACCTGGTCCGAGCCGGGCTGGCAGGGCTGGCTGCTCTGGCGGGATCGGTGCTCGCCTCCTTCGGCCAGCTCAAGGACAAGGGACGCCCACGGGGGCCCGAATTCGATCCCGCGACGGGCACGGAGCAGGCGTTCTTCCTGGTGGGCGTCGCCCTCGTGCTCATCGGCGGCGTGCTTGCGGCTCGCTTCCTCGGTAAGGCCATCGGGCGAGCCACGGCCGGCGGCCTGGAAGCCGAGCCCGCCGGCACCCCGCTGGCGCGTCTGGTCACGATCACCGGCTACGTCATCGTCGTCCTCTGGGTCCTCAGCACGTTCGGGATCCCCCTCGACGTGCTGCTGCTCGGTGGAGCGCTGTCCGGGATCATCCTCGGCATCGCGGCTCAACAGACGTTGGGCAACATCTTCGCCGGCATCGTGCTGCTGATAGTGCGCCCCTTCCGGGTCGGCGAACACGCCATCATCAAGTCGACGTTGGGCGAATACGAGGGCCTCGTCACGAACATGGGTTTCTTCTACGTGAAGATCCAGACGAAGAGGGGGCGAGTCGAACTGCCCAATGCGGTCGCGCTCGCGTCGGCGGTAGGGCCCGGCGTGAGATCACCCTCCGACGAAGCGAGCGCTCCAGCCGATGAAGAAGAGGAAGAGGCCGAGGCGACGAGCGCCCACGGGCCCGTCGATCGCGCCGACCGCCCCGAAGCCCTCTAAAGGTAGAGCCTCTTCCACGCCGTCCACCAGTCGTCCGCCTTCGATACCACCGTACGCCCGTCTACGAGCTCAACTCCATCGCGGTTCCTGTAGGGCTCGGCTTCGGCCGTCGTATGCAATCGGACCTCGATCTCGGCCGGTCGAGGCACGTAGGGCGTCACGGCGTCCAGGTTCCTCAGCGCTTGCCTGGCTCCGTCGTAGATCATCTCGCGTGCCCGCACCGGCGGGACGTGCTTCGCGCTGTAGCGTCCGTAACCCTTCTTGACCGCGACCGTGGTGAGTCCCTCGCCCAACAGGACCTTCGCCTCGCCGCACACGGCTTCGTCTCCGGTCACCATCAGCACCGGGGTGTCCCACGTGCCGCAAAGAGCCGCGTTGATCCCGGTCTCACCGACCTCGACGCCGTTGAACTTCAGGTAGTGCCACTCCGTGCCGCTGACCGTGTGGCTCAAGACCCCGTCGCCCGAACCGGCCATCGCGTGCATCCCCACGAACAGCGCCGCGTCGCAGCCTTCCTCGAGGGTCTCCGTGTGTTCCGTCCACTCGTTCTGGACGACGTAGGTCACCCGTGGATCTAGCTCCTCGTGGAGCAACGAGTTGAAGGTCCATCCCTTGCCGGCGCCGTGGCAATCCATCAGGACCACCTCGTCTGCTCCCGCATCGAACGCCCCTCGGGCGGCGGCGTTCATCTCCTGCGTGTAGAGCTTCCGTCCCTCGGCATAGTGCGGGTTGCCGCCGATCACCTGCTCCCATTTGGTGATCCCGGCGACTCCCTCCATGTCGCTGATGATGAAGACCCTCATCGTTACCTCCCGGTTGTTTAGGGCCGCCTGTCTACACCGGGCCCGCCCCGAGGGCCAATGCCGTGTCTAGTCGGGGTCAGCCACTACGCTGGATGGATGCCGGGGCTCTACAAGGACGAGGGAGTCGTCCTGTCCACGATCAAGCTCGGTGAGGCCGATCGGATCCTCACGATCTTCACGCGCGACAACGGAAAGGTGAGGGCGGTCGCCAAGGGGGTCCGCAAGACCAAGAGCCGCTGGGGCGGACGACTCGAGCCCTTCACGCGGGTCGATCTCCTCGTATATAGAGGTCGCAACCTCGACACGATCACCGCCGCCGACATCATCGAAGCACACCCCGGGCTCAGGACCGATTACGTGAAGCTGACCTCGGCCGCGGCCCTGGCCGAGTTGGTCGACAAGATCTCGCCCGACCGGGAACGCTCCGGAGCGACGTACGACCTCCTGCTGGCGGGCTTGGCCGCGATCCACGATGGCAAAGGGACGAGCGTCGTT
This sequence comes from Actinomycetota bacterium, assembly GCA_009380005.1. Lineage (GTDB taxonomy): Bacteria > Actinomycetota > CADDZG01 > CADDZG01 > WHSQ01 > WHSQ01. The sequence continues at coordinate 47,086 of WHSQ01000013.1, forward strand.
CCCGCCTTCCTGGTCAAGCTGTTGTCGCTCTCCGGCTTCCATCCCTCGCTGCAGGTCTGTGCGGGTTGCGGTGACACCCGAGCCCTCGAAGCGTTCAGTCCTGCGATGGGTGGAGTGGTCTGTCTCGGTTGTTGGGAGGAAGACGGATCGGCGATGCGGCTCGGCGCCGACCGGATCCTGCTGATGGCGCGCATGTTGTCGCTCGACTTCGGTTCGCCCGCCGACGAGGAAGCCGTCGTCGACGTCACCAACTCGCTTCGCCGCTACGCCGAGTACCACATCGAACGCCCGCTCCGCAGTCTCCAACTCCTGGCTATCTAGATGTCGCAGATCCCACGTCACATCGCGCTGATCATGGACGGGAACGGTCGCTGGGCACAGGAGCGCGGGCTGGAACGGACGAAGGGTCACGAGGCCGGCGAGCGAGCGCTGTGGGATGTCGTCCTCGCGTCGCTGAACCTGGGGATTCGCTACCTGAGCGCGTTCGCGTTCTCCACCGAGAACTGGGCGCGTCCCGAGCCCGAGGTCGAGTTCCTATTGGGCTTCAACCGGGATCTCTTGCGGCAGCGACGCGATGGATTGAATGAGCGCGGTGTGCGCATCCGGCGCATCGGACGGCGCGAGAACGTCCCCGACGATCTTCTGCAGGAGTTCGACCGGGCCGAAGAGCTGACGGCCGGAAACGATCGGATGGATCTGCTGGTGTGCTTCAACTACGGGGGCCGGGCCGAGCTGGAGGATGCGGCCAAGACCGGGTCGATCCCCGACAACCTCTACGCACCGGACGTTCCTGACGTCGATCTGCTGATCCGCACGTCCGGCGAGAAGAGGATAAGCAACTTCTTGCTGTGGCAAAGCGCCTACGCCGAGCTGTACTTCACCGAGACGCTGTGGCCGGACTTCGGCGCCGAGGCCCTCGAGGAAGCGGTAGAAGACTACGGCCGCCGCCAACGGCGCTTCGGAGGCCTCACCTAGGCTCACTGCCACGCCGGCGCAACGCCTCGCCGCCGCCGAAGACCGCGAGGGCAGAGAGAGCCATCGACGCCGCCCCGTTCGGGTAGCTGGGGACCTGACTGCAGCCGCCGGCTACGCCCTCGGGACCCATCGAGACGGAGCTGCTGCCGTCGTCGGGCGAGCGCTCGATCGTCGTCTCCGTCCGGCCGGGTCCGATCCGCTGGGTGGTCCAGCACACCTGATCGGGATCCATCACCATCACGAGGAAGGCACCAACCACGGCAAGGGCGATCAGCAGAGCCAGGCCGGCCTGAACCACGCGCGGGCCACCCCCTCGGCCGGCCACGATGAAGAACAAGATGCTCGGGATCAGGTACGGGAACCCGGCTCCTGCGAAGGACACGAGGGATAGCGGTAGGCCGACGATCCCCGCCGCCAGCATCGATCCCGGCTCCCGCCACCGTCCGAGCGCGGCCAGCGCGGCCTGGGACAGGAGGATCATCGCCATGGGCAGCACCTCGCTCAGCCGGTGAAGGAAGGGTGGCTCGGCGACCACGACCGCGCCGAGAAGGAACAGCCCCCACACGGCGGACAGGGCTCCGGCGACCAGCCCGAGACGACCCGGCCGGGGAGCGGCCGCCGGCCCTACGGCCCATGCCATCTCCGCTGCCTCCCTGCCATTTGAGCGAGTGCTCAAATCCTAGTGGGCGGTCAGGCTCCCGGTCAATCGTGGAGCGAAAGGCGGATCTCGACGGGCGGGTGATCTCAGGCGAGCCCTATGCGGAGATTGCGGACGCGTTCGGCGCCGTCGTGCGCGACGAGGTCGAAGGTGACCCGCTGGCCGGGGCGCAAGAAACGGAACATCGGGCTGGAGTCCATGGCGTCGGCGTCCACGCGGTACTCGGTCGACCCGTCGTCGGCGACGAGGGTGCCCGAGCGAGTGACGGAGTCGTACGCCTTCACGGTCGCTTGAGGCATGGGCCGAATCCTAATCAGAAACCGAGCCGGTCCAGAGCGTGAGGCCTCCGCTGCCAGTCCTTCTCGACCCGGGCCCGGAGCGCGAGGAACACTCTGCGTCCGAACAACAGCTCGATCTCTTCTCTGGCTTCCGTCCCGACGGCCTTGATGACTTCGCCTCCCTTGCCGACGACGATCCCCTTCTGCGATTCGCGCTCTACGTAGATGTGTGCCTTGATCTCGAGAAGACCGTCCTCACGTTCTTCGTAGTCCTCAGTCACGACGGCGATCGAGTGCGGCAGTTCCTCGCGCGTACGCCGGAGCAGCTTCTCCCGCACGAGCTCGGCCACGAAGGCGGGCGGCGGCTGGTCCGTCCTCGTACCGGGCGGGTAGTAAGGAGGGCCCGGTTCCATCCGATCGATGATCAGCCCTCGGAGGACGTCCAGTCCTTCGCCCCTCCTCGCCGACACGGGTACGAACTCCTCGAACCCGCCGAGTCTCGACGCTCCGCTCAGAGCCACGGCCACGTCGTTCTTGGTCATCCGGTCCGTCTTGTTGACGACGCAGATCTTCGGACAAGATGCGCCGCGTAGGTCGGCAGCGACCCTCTCGTCTCCGGCCCCCACGCCCGAGGCACCGTCGACCACGAAGAGAGCCAGGTCGACGTCCGACCACGCCTCTCGGACGACATGGTTGAGGCGTTCGCCCAGGAGGGTTCGTGGCTTGTGGTAGCCGGGTGTATCGATGAAGACGACTTGGGCGGCCGGTTCATCGAGGATTCCCCGGATCGCGTTGCGCGTCGTCTGCGGCTTGTTCGAGGTGATCGAGACCTTCCCGCCGACGAGCCGATTGACGAGTGTCGACTTACCGACGTTCGGACGACCCACGACGGCGACGAAACCCGAGCGGAAGCCCTCGATCATCGCGCCCGGACCGCCGGCCGCCGGGTCACTCACTCGCGAGTTCCGGCTCCGAGGTCTTCGTGATCAATACCTTCTGGATCCGACGGCCGGTGACGCGTTCCGTGACGAATTCGACTGAGTCGTAACGCAACCTCTCGCCCGGACGTGGAACGCGTCCCGTGAGACCGAAGACCAGCCCCCCTATCGTGTCCCATTCGTCGTCCGGCAGGGCCACGTCCAAGAGCTCGTTGACCTCGTCGATCGGCACCCGAGCATCGACACGAACCCGATCGTCGCCGATGAGCTCGACCAACTGCTCGTCGCGGTCGTACTCGTCGACGATCTCTCCGACGATCTCCTCCAGCAGGTCCTCGATCGTGACCAGCCCGGCGGTTCCGCCGTACTCGTCCACGACGACCCCGATGTGGACCCTCTGAGCCTGCATCTCTCGCAGCAGCTCCAGGACTTTCTTCTGTTCGGGGATGAAGTTGGGGGCCCGGCCCAGCGAGCTCAGCTTCGCATCGCGTTTCAAGCCGTCGATCCGCTTCAACAGGTCCTTGGCGTAGACGATCCCAACGATGTTGTCGACGTCGCCCTCATAGACGGGGATGCGCGAGAACCCATGCTTCGAGATCGTCTCGAGGGCTTCACCGACGGTGGCCGACGCGGGCAGCGTCACCATATCGGGGCGCGGCACCATGACCTCCCGCACCACCGTGTCCCCGAACTCGAAGATGGAGTGAATGAGCTCGCGCTCTTCCTCCTCGATCTCCTCCTCTTCCTCTGCCATGTCGACCAGATGCCGGATCTCCTCTTCCGTGACGAAGGGGCCCTTGGGAAGCGCCCTGCCCGGGAGGACGATCATCACCGCGTTGGACAGAGCGATGAGGACGCGACCGATGGGGTTCAACGCCTTGCCCAGCAGATAGACCGACGTCGCCGAGAAGAGTGCGGCTCGTTCGGGGTGCTGCACCGCGTAGTTCCGTGGTGCGATCTCGGCGAAAATGAAGATGGCGATCGTCATCACCACGGCAGAGACCACGCCCGGCGCCGTCTCGAAGGTCCGCAGTGCAAAGGCGGTGGCGAGCGCGGTAGCGCTGATGTGCGTGAGGAGGGTCAGCAGGACCAGGACGTTCATGTAGGGAGCCGGGTCCCCCACGATCCGCTCGAGACGCCCTGCGTTCCTCGTCTTGTTCTCCTGAGCCATGTGGTGAGCCTTGACCCGGTTCAGCCTCGACACGGATGTCCCCGCCATCGCCAGGAACCCGGCGAGCAGTACCAATGCCACGATCACGAGGATGGTCAGGAGGTCACTCATCGAAGGGACCTGCCGGCGAACGACTCGATGACCTCGCGCGAACGCCCGTCCATCCTGCGCTTGTCGTCTTCCCTTTGGTGGTCGTATCCCAGCAGATGGAGGGTGCCGTGCACGAGCAGCGTGTCCAGCTCGTGCTCCAAGGAATGGCTCAGCTTGTCGGCGTTCGCACGCGCTATCTCCGGACAGATCACCACGTCCCCCAACACGAGCGTCTCGTCATCGTCCTCGTTCATGGGAAACGCCAGGACGTCCGTTGTGTGGTCCTCCCCTGCGAAGCGAGCGTTCAGCATCTTGATGTGCTCCGCCGTTACGAGGAGGACCGAGAGTTCTGCAGCCTCGTCGACCTCTTCGGCGTCGAGCGTATGTCGAGCGAGCTGGGCGAGACGGGCCTCGTCGACGGTGATGGGTTGTTCGTTGGCGACGAAAACATCCATCAGCGGGAGCGAGCGCGCTTGCGCTGGGCGGCCTCGGAATAGATGCCGTAGGCCTCGACTATGTCCTGCACGATCTTGTGGCGCACGACGTCCTTGCCGGACAGATGCGAGAACTCGACGCCACCGATCTTCGAAAGGATCTCCTCCACGACGATCAACCCGCTGTGTGCCCCTTTGGGGAGATCGATCTGGGTCACGTCACCGGTCACAACGGCCTTCGACCCGAACCCCAGACGGGTCAGGAACATCTTCATCTGTTCGGGTGTCGTGTTCTGCGCCTCGTCCAGGATGATGAACGCATCGTTCAGCGTGCGGCCGCGCATGAACGCAAGGGGGGCGATCTCTACGGTTCCCTGCTCGACGTAGCGACGGAACTGTTCGGGCTCGAACATCTCGTAGAGAGCGTCGTACAAGGGACGGAGGTAGGGGTCGATCTTCGCGGCGACGTCGCCGGGCAGGAATCCGAGCCGCTCCCCCGCCTCGACGGCCGGTCGCGTGAGGATCAGACGGCTGACGACTCCGGTCTTGAGCGCCTGGATCGCCATGGCCACGGCGAGGTACGTCTTACCGGTCCCGGCCGGCCCGATCCCGAAGACGATCGTGTTCTTGCGGATCGAATCGCAGTAGCGCTTCTGGCCGACTGTCTTCGGCCGGATCGGTTTGCCCGATGGAGTAACCACCAGCGTGTCGGTCAGTACCTCGGTCGGCAAGGATCCCTCGCCATCCTCGTCCTTGATGATCTGGATCGAGCGGCCGACGGCATCCGAGGTCAGCACGTGTCCGCGCTCCAGCAGGGCCAGGAGCTCGGAGAACAGGCGGGAGACGCGCTCGGTCTCGGCCGGGGGGCCGGTCAGGGTTATCTCGTTCCCCCGGACGAAGATCTGGGTCTCGAACGCGCTCTCGATGAGCTTGAGGAGCTCGTCGCGCGCGCCCAGGAGCCTGACCATGTCGTGGTGTCCGGGGACCAGGATCTTCACCTGGGTCGATGCGTTCAGCATGAAGGATTGCCCACGATTCTATCCGGCCCCCGTCACGAGCGAGCGGTGCATCAGCCGGGGGGCCAAGACATGGGGCGACCCCCGAGCACATGGAAATGGAGATGATCCACGCTCTGACCGGCCTCCGGGCCGACGTTGGTCACGAGCCGGTGGCCGCGCGACAAGCCCGCATCGGATGCGATCTTCGCCATCAGCTCGAAGAGCTCGCCCAACAGATCACCGTGCGCGGCATCGAGCTCTTGGGCGGAAGGGATGTGCTCCTTGGGGATGACGAGTACGTGCGTCGGGGCACCGGGGTTGATGTCCTTGAACGCCAGGGCGCGTTCCGTCTCCGCGACCGTTTCGGACGGGATCTCCTTCTTGACGATCTTGCAGAAGAGGCAGTCGTTCATCTGCGGATCACCTCCAGCATCTCGGCCCCACGGATCCCGTCCGAACGGATCTCTCGTCCCCGGACCCGCACCTCGGAACCCAACAAGCCCTCTCCTTCGAACCAGACTCGCACGTAGTCCCCCGTCTGGCCCGAGCAGACGGCGTTTCCGTCGATGGAGCGTTCATCCTCTACGAGGACCTCGAGGGGATGGTGCAAGTGATCCTCCAGGAAGCCGCGGCGGATCTGGTTGCCGAGCTCGATCAGGCGCTTCGACCGCTCCTTCTTGACGTGAGGAGGGACGACATCGTCCATCCCGGCTGCCGGAGTATCCGGGCGGGCGGAGTAGCGGAACACATGAAGCTTCGAGTATCGGATCCGTCCGACGACGTCCAGCGTGCGTTCGAACGCTTCCTCGGACTCACCCGGGAAGCCGACGATGATGTCCGTCGCCGTGGCCAGGCCGGGGATCGCCGCCTTCGCCCGTTCCATCGAGTCGACGTACTCCTCGATGTCGTAGGGGCGGTTCATGGCTCGCAAGACCTCGTCATCTCCCGACTGCAGGGGCACGTGCAGGTAACGGCACATGCGCGGCTCCTTCGCGATCAGGTCGATGACCTCGTCGGTGAGGTGGCGCGACAGGATCGACGACAACCGGATGCGCCACAACCCATCGATGTCCAGCAGTCTCGAGAAGAGCCGGATCAGCGAACGCTCGTCACCACCCGAGTCGTACGTGTACTTTCCGAGGTGGACGCCGGTCAGCACGATCTCTCGCGCTCCGGTCGCCACGCGAGCGCGAGCCTCCGCGACCAGGGAGTCCTCATCCATGGAACGCAAAGGCCCCCGTGTCTTCGGGATGATGCAGAAGGTGCAGAACTCGTCGCAACCCGTCTGCACCTTGAGGTTGGCGCGTACGCGTTCGACCGTCGGGATCGCGGTCCTTCCCCTCATCCCCAGTTGCAACAAGGGCGCCGTTTCGGCCCGGTCTCCCAGGACGTCGGCGATCCGTTCCTTGTCGTTGTTGTCGAGCACCAGGTCGACGCCGTCGATCGCCGCGATCTCATCCGGATCGGACACCGCGTAGCACCCGATGACGACGAGCCTGGCGCCGGGGTGGTCTCGGGCGGCGCGCCGGATGGCCATCCTCGACGCCTTGGTCGCCTCTCGCGTGACCGTGCACGTGTTGATCACGACCACGTCGGGGGAGCCTTGCGCTTCCCAGGGCCGGAGGCCGTGCCCGTACAGCTCTTCGGCCATCTGGTCGGACTCGGCTTGGTTCAGCCGGCATCCAAGCGTGGTGAACGCGACCTTGGGAGAGGTTCCTACCGCCACGCCGCGCACGCTAACCGATGATGCCGTAGTGCCACAGGAGCGCCGACGCGGCCACCACGGGAGCCACCTCGGTACGAAGGATGTGGGGGCCGAGCGAGACCAGTTGCGCGCCCGCGTCGGCGAGGGCCTCCGCCTCCGCGCGATCGAGCCCACCCTCGGGCCCGACGATCAGCGCCAACCGGTCGACCTCGGCCACGAGGGCACTGCGCAACGGCAACGATGCGTCCTCCCACAGCGCTATCGCGAGCGGCTCTCGGGCGACGTGACGCACCAGCTCGGGCCACGACAGGCCCCCGCCGACGTCGAGCACGAATGGACTGCGAGATTGTTTCGCCGCCGATCGCGCTATCGAACGCCACCGGTCGTGCAGCTTGGTCCACTTGGCCTTGTCCCACTCCACGACGGCCCTCTTGGACTCGTACACCCAGGCCTCGGTGATGCCGAGCTCGGCCAGCCGGTCGATGACCTCATCCACCTTGCGGCCCTTGGCGGCCCCCTGGTACACGACGATGCGCGGCTTCGGGGCTCGGAGCTCCTCGGTCTCGAGGATGCGAGCCCTCAGCCGGTCGTGCTCGATCGTCTCGACGGCACACCGAGCGAGCATGCCCGCTCCGTCGGTGACGGTCACGACATCCGGGACCGAGACACGCAGCACGTGCAGAGCGTGATGCGTCTCGTCGGGAGGGAAGCTGACGAAGTCCTCCGACCACTCCGTCCGGGGCACGACGAACCAGGGCGGAGCGCTCAAGACCCGCCACCCCGCCGCCGAGTGGTCGCCAGATTGCACACAGCGCAACATGCAGACCACTCGGCCGTCATTTGAAGGCTTCCTTGATCTTGTCGAAGAAGCCCGATCCTTGGCCGACCTCGTCACCGTGGAGCTCGGCGAACCGGAGAAGCAGATCGCGTTCCTCGGGCGTGAGGTCCTTCGGCGTCTCGACCTTGAGCAAGGCCACCAGCTCGCCTCGGCCCCGGCCGTTGAGATGCGGCATACCTCGACCCCGCAGACGGACTACCTCACCGGATTGGGTACCGGGCTCGATCTCGATGGTCTCGGCTCCATCCAGGGTCGGCACCTCCACGGCCCCCCCGAGCGCGGCGACCGTCATCGGAAGCGGTACCTCGCAACCGAGGTCGTCACCCACACGCCGGAAGACATCGTGAGGCTGCACGCGGATGCCGACGTAAAGGTCGCCGGCCCGGCCCCCTCGCGTACCGGCCTCGCCGCGGCCGGAGACGCGCAACTGCGCCCCGTCGTCGACGCCCGGAGGGACGTGAACCGACAACGTGTCTTCCACCGGAACGCGGCCGGCCCCCGAGCACAACCTACATGGGGTGAGGATCTCCTCGCCCCTCCCGCGGCAACGGGGGCATGTCGTCGCGGTCATCATGTTCCCCAGCATCGTTCGACGCACGGTGCGCAACTCGCCGGTGCCCCCGCAGTCGCTGCATGTCGTGGGGAAGGTGCCGGGGGCCGCTCCCGATCCGTGGCAGTCCGGGCATCCCTGCAAGGTCGTGATCTCCACCTCGCGCTCGACCCCGGCCGCCGCTTCCTCCAACGTCAGCTCGATCTCGGCGAGGACGTCGGAACCGCGCGCGGGCCCGCTACGCGCCCGGCCACCCATGCCGCCGCCGAAGAACGACGAGAAGAGATCCGAGATCCCGTCGAAGTCCGCGAACCCCCCGGCACCCGCACGCTCGTCTCCGAACATGTCGTAACGCTGACGTTTGTCGGGATCCGACAGGACCTCGTACGCGTGGTTCACCTGTTTGAAGTGGTCCGCCGCTTCGGGATCGTCAGGGTTGGCGTCGGGGTGGTACCGCCGGGCTAGTTGCCGGTAGGCGCGCTTTATCTCTTCCGCGGACGCATCGCGGCTCACACCGAGGATCCCGTAATGATCGGCCATGGATCAGGTCAGCTCGGCCAGCATCCGCCCCAGGTTACGAGCGACCTCGTGCACGGCAGCGATCGTTCGCCCGTAGTCCATGCGGGTGGGTCCGACGATCCCCAACGAACCAAGGGTGTGGTCGTCGACGCCGTACGGCGCGGCGATGACCGAGCAAGCCCTCATCTCGGCGAGCAGGTTCTCCGAGCCGATCCGGACCGAGACGTCCCCGGCCCCCAGTCCGTCCGCCAGCACCTCCAGCAGCACCCGGCGGTGCTCCAAGACCCCGATGACCTGTCGGACCGTCTCGAGATCCGCGAACTTGTCCTCGTCCACGATGTTGGAGGTCCCCTCGAGGAAGACGTGCTCGGCTTCCCTGCGTCCCAGCTCGATCTTCAACGTCTTGATGATGGTGCCGACGATCTCCCTGAGCTCGACGGGAAGCTGGTGCAGCGATGCCTCGACGGTCTCGCCGGCATCGGCCAACGGACAACCGACCACGAGACGGTTGAGGGTGCCGGCCAGTTGCTGAAGCTCACTCTCATCCAGATCCTCGGGGATCGCGATCACGTAGTTCTCGACCAGGCCGGTGTCCGTCACGAGGACCAACATCGCCCGTTCGGCGCCGAGCGACACGATCTCCACGTGCCTGACGGTGCTGGGCCCCAGCGATGGAGCGAACACGACCGCTGCATGGTCGGTCACGGTGGAGAGGAAGGCGGCGGTCTGACGCAGCGATTCCTCGAGCTCCCAGCGCGGTTCCCCGAAGAACGATTCGATGCTCCGGGCGACGGCGGCCGAGACCTTGCCGTCGCTCCCCCAGGCATCCACGAAATAGCGATAGCCCGCATCGGTCGGGATGCGACCCGCCGAGGTGTGGGGGTGATAGACGTAGCCGGCCTCTTCCAGGGCGGCCATGTCGTTACGGATCGTGGCGGCCGAGACGCCGAGCCGCGACCGGGACGCGATGGTCTTGGACCCGGCCGGCTCGCCGGAGCTGATGTAGTGGGAGACGATCGCGCGGAGCACCGCAGCCTTGCGCTCGTCGAGGGATCGTTCGTAGTGGCTCATCACCTAACGATGGTACCTGAAGGGGCACATATTTAGCACTCCTCCTACCGGAGTGCTAAGAGAGGAAACCCGCCAGGGCGACGTCGTGGTCGCGCCCGCCGCACACGGGGCATTGCGGCAGACGTCCGGTGGCGAGCTCTTCCCAGCAGACCGGGCACCGCCCCCGCAGGTCGGCCAGGGTCAGCTCGGAGCCGGCGCCACCCTCGACCCCCAGCACTATTCCGGTCTCCGGTTCGACGAAGACCACGTGATCGCGTACGCACCGGTACTCGTCGGCGCGCTCGAAGGAGCCCCATCGAGAGGTGAAGGTCAACCCGCAGTCGTTGCAGGTGAGGTTACCGAGGTACGCCATCGGCCAAGCATGCGACCGTCGGTGACGTTGCGCAACCGGGCCGGCCGCGTGTCCTAGGGGTCGAGCCTCAACTCGCGTATCGGATGAAGCGCTCCTCGAGGCGCTGCTCGCCCATGTGACTCACCACGTCGACCAGTAGGGCGGCGCACTTCGGGTCGAACTGGGTTCCCGCGCACGAGAGCAGCTCGCCGAACGCGTCTTGCATCGGCATCGCACGCCGGTACGGACGGTCTGAAGTCATCGCATCGAAGGAGTCGCACACCGCCACGATCCGGGCGCCGATGGGGATACCCTCGCCGCTCTTGCCGTCCGGGTATCCCCTCCCGTCCCAGCGCTCGTGGTGATGCCGGATTATCGGCAGGGCGGGGCGAAGGAAATCGACTCCGCGCAACATCTTCTCTCCGACGACGGCATGCGTTCGCATCACTCGCCACTCCTCGTCGGTGAGCTTTCCCGGCTTGCGGAGGATGGCATCGGGGATACCGATCTTGCCGACATCGTGGAGGATAGATCCCAGCTTCACAGCTCTGCGTTGTTCACCCGAGAGTTGCATCGTTACCGATAAGGCCATCGCCAACTCGGTGATGCGACCGGCGTGTGCCTCGGTGTAGGGGTCTCGGGCCTCGAGCGCCGAGACCAAGGCTTCCATCGTCTTCGTGTAGCTGAGCTCCAGGCTATCGGCCAGCTGGAGGCGCGTGTAGATGTTCGCCGCGAAGGACGCCAACACGTCGATCTGGCGGGTCGCGTCCTTGCGGAAGCGTAGGTCGAGCACCCGGTAGACCTCTATCGTGCCTTTGACCTCTCCTTCGACCGTGAAGCGCGTGATCAAGACGCGGGCGAACCCGAGTTGTTTCAGGAAATCGCGTTCGGCGGAATCGGAGCGCTCGTCGGAGACGGAGATCTCCACCCACTGTCCTGTATCGATGACCCACTTCGTGACGGGGAAATCCGACAACTTGTATTCCTCGGCGACCGCGTTCAGGCGGACGGGAGACACGACGGACGCGGCCACGTCGCGCAGTGTGTCCTTCTCCTCGTCCACGAGCGACACCAGGCACGCGTCGGCGGTCAAAGCATTGACCACGGATCGGGCCAGCCCGGCGAGCAGGTCGGGGATGTCGACCGCGTCCTCCATGGATGTGAAATCGAGGACGAAATCGGGAACGGGGAGATCGGGCCGCGCGACGTGGGCCACCAGCTCACGCCCACCGTTCCTACCCCGCACGAAACTCGAGTCGGCCATGGTCCTCCA
>WHSQ01000140.1 GCA_009380005.1 Actinomycetota bacterium
CGTGGTGTGTCGGCTACTCTGGGCATGGCACGAACCTTCCTTTCGTGTCGGCCCCCGAGGAGCCTGTAGCTTCTCGGGGGTTTTCTCTGTTGCAGCGGCTACGACGCGTCCTTGCCGAGTCGGTACTGCTCGAACTCGGTGTAACGCTGGTCGAGTTCGGCGAGCAGTTCTTGGATGTCCTCCTTGCTGCCGTGCTGGAGGACGTAGTCGAAGTAGTCGACGGCCTTCTTGCGGCTCTCGCGGATAGTCCGCTGCGCGTAACCCTGCCGCTTAGTCGCCGGTGTGCGCCCGGTGGCCTTGTCATGATCGGCCAGCGCCTTGCGCGCGTGCGTCACGGTGGGGGCCTCGCCATCGGCGAGTTCTTCGGCTCGCTGCCACACGACCGGGGCTTCGGCGAGCCGATTCTGTTTGATGAGTTTTGAGAGTGGCCGCAGCGCAGTCTCCCCGCTGATGGATTCTTTCGCCTTAGGCGAAAGAATTCGCTGGAGCTGGTCTGCATTGAGGAGCCGGTAGCAGTAGGACGGGCTGAGGTCGATCTCGGCTTTGACCCACTTGGCGAATCGGCTTCGGCTCGCAGGGTCGATGGGACGCCCTCGGTGGTGAGCCTTCTTCGGGGTTGGGAGCTGGTCGACCCAGCGGCGGTCTTCAAAGACCTTGGTCAGGTTGGCCGCGCATTCGAGGGTGCCCTCATCGGCCTGCTGCCCGGCCTGCTCTAACTGTTCGCGGTACTTGCGAAGCCGGGCAAGCGCGGCGTTGAACTCTGCATCGTCGAGCTGTGCGGCGGCTTCGAGAGCGGCATGGTCGGTGGCGGTCATGTCGTGGCCCCTTCTGGTTGCCAGGTGCCGGGCAGTGCCCACAGCGGCCCCCACTCGGTGGTGACTTCTTCGAGGCGCGGGGAGCCGTCCTTCTTGCGGACGGTGCTCGGGTCGCGGCAGGTGACCTTGACCCGCAGGTCCTTGTCAGTCCTTGCGCGTTGGTGAACGTCGAACGCGCTGATGGAGGAGAAGTGGCGATGGCAGGCAGCGCAGTGACATTCGTCGAGCGCGGTCCATTGGCGGCCGCATCGGCAGACGGTCGGGTCGCGGTCTTCCAGTTCGACGGGTGCGGGTTGCGCGAGGTCGTGGCTGCCGACATCAGTTCGCCGGTCGAGGAAATGGGGCCGGTCATCGGTCATGGTGTCTCCTCGTAGGTGAAGATGGCCGCCGGGTCGACTCCCAGCGCCTTGGCTATCCGTGGGATTTGACGGTGGCCGGGTGCGCGGTCGCCGGACTCCCACCGGGACAGGGTGCTCTGGTTGACGCCTATCAGGGCCGCAAGGTCGGCCTGGCCCACGCCAAGCTCCTCGCGGCGGTCCCGGATCCGGCGGCCCCATATCTGCGCTCTTGACATGCCCCCACCTTATGCCATACTGGGAACAGAGTCAAGTGGGATCTCCCCGCAACCTTGAAAGGATCCACCATGACCACGTACAACCCGCAGCCGCAGCAGGGTTGGCCCCCGCCGGCCCGTCAACCAGACTCGCAGCCGCGCAACAGCGGCGGAGCGATCTTCATGGCCATCGTCGGTCTCACCGTGTACGTCGCCTCGGTGGCCTTCACACTCGGTCTCGCGTTGATCGGGTTGGCGTGGATCGTCCCTGCCTACGCGGTGTCTCCGCCGGGTCGTCGGGCGGCTGCGCTGGCGTGGACGACGTGGCTCGGCCCGTTCGGGCTGATCCCCGTCCTCGTCAACCGATAAGGAGCGCACCATGACCACCCCGACCACCCCGCCAGAGTTACGCCAGTACGACCACCTGCCCGCAGTCGAAGCGGTCGTCCGCGCGTGGACGGAGCCCGGCGGGTTTCATATGCCGACGCTGGCCCGGGCGCTGGACCGGCTCGCCGCAGAGACGGAGGACACTAATATTTGGCCGACGAGTGAGTGGGCGGACAAGCTCTTCTACCGAGAGGACTGATCGGAGACAGCAAGAAACGCCCCGCCATCACGGCGGGGCGTTCTCTGTGTCTGGATCACCATGACGTCCATCCCCTGCAAGGATGAACTACAGGGAGCCTAGCACAGGCTCCTGCTCGCATGTGTAGGTGGGCGCGTCAGAACCGCTATCGGGGGTCAGTCGGACACCTGGCAGATGAGGTAGGTGCCGGGGTCAAGGCCGGCGATGCTCGCCTGCGGCTCTTCGACTACCCACTCGGTCGGATCCGCTCCATCGGGGCAGGTCGGCCCGGGAGCCCCGGTCGGCCCTGGCACCGTCGAGTCCTCGCCGTCCTCACCGGGTGCTCCGCGGCACTGATCCCGCTCCGCGCAGAACGACTCGACAGCGGCGGCGACCTGCTCGTCTGTAGGGCCTGGTCCTGGCGGCCCGACGATCGACTCACCAGGAGCTCCGGGGGGTCCGGCAGGGCCGGTGATCGACTCGCCGTCCGCTCCGTCCTCGCCGGACGGTCCGGCGCATTCTCCTCGATCGTTGCAGTAGGCGGCGACCGCTGCTGCGACTTGGGACGCGGTAGGAGCTCGGCCTTGCGGGCCGACGCAGTTGTTGGCCTGGCAGTAGCGGGCAACTGCGTTGCGGACCTGATCGTTCGACGGTGACGCCCCAGGTAAGCCGCGAACACCTGGTGGGCCTTGCGGGCCGGGGATCGTCTCCACCGGCTCCAATGCGACCGCTGCGGCCTGGCGACACAGGTCGCCCAGCTCTTGCGCTGTTTCGCCTTCACGGTCGCAGGCGGCGCGGATCTGCGACGCGATCGAGGAAGCGTTGTCGGAGGCGAGACGAGCGTCAGACCGTGCTGCCACAAGCGACCAGGTGATCCAGATGAGAAGCAGCAGGATGGCGGCAAGCAGCACGACCGGCAGGGTACTGAGGAGCCCGCGCTCACCTGATGAGGGGATCATCGCTCAATCCAACCTGCCGCTTCTATACCGACGTCGCGCGCGCTCTCGATCGCATACTCGACATCGACGTCGGCCGTTCTTATGCCTGTAAGTATTCTCCTCGTTGAACGGGTGGCCTCGCAGGCAGTGAGTCCACGACTCCCGGCCGTTTCCCATCCGTCCACGCTCAACGGCATCCCGCATGTTCTGCTCGTGATCACCGACATACAGGTGTGCCGGATTCATGCACGGCGGATAATCGCAATGATGAAGGGCGTGTTCGTCCCGACCGAGAGATTCACCTCGCAAGTGGCCTAACAGCCATCGGGTTGCGAGCCTCGTTTTTCTCTCAACGCGAAACAAGCCGTAGCCGAACCTGTTCCGGCTAGCATTCCACGGATGGCAGGCATCCGTGCCACCAGACATGTCCACGTGGGACAGGAAGCGTTCGTAGTCGGTTAGCCCCTTAGGCCGCATTTCGGCAGAACCCACTTCGCCTGTCGTAAGTTGTCGCCTGTAGTGGGCACCACACAGGCCCCGCGCGTGATACCGCTTGTGACAGCCTTCAATGCTGCAGGTACGCTCTGCCATGCTGGTCCCTCCAGTCAGGGGTCGGCCACGGCCCAGGGTGGTCACACACCGCTGGGCCACTTCTACACAGATGGTACCCGACACATCATCCATCCCCGTCGTGCCTGACCCTGCGTCTGAGGTTGGCCGCGTCCTCCTCAGCCTTCCATCGTGCGCGACGCTCCTGCTCGATTTGTCCGCGCAGCTCCTTAACCTCAGTGCGCAGCTCGACGATCTGCTGACGGAGGTCGTCGAGCTGCTCGGTGTGCCGTTTGACCAGCTCGGCGGTCTCCTCCCGATACTCCTTACGTTGCTCGACGATCCGGGCGCGATAGTCGTCAAGGTTGGTCGACGACTGTCTC
>WHSQ01000141.1 GCA_009380005.1 Actinomycetota bacterium
GGCCCTGCCACGCCCGCCGCGACCAAACCGGCCAGACCTGCGAGCACGAACAGCCGGTGACCTGCACCGACCGGCACGCCGACGGCGACCCGATGCTAGGGCAGCCGTTGTGCCTGGACTGCTTCGACCACGCCGGGGCGGTCCTGTGGAACGCCCACGCCTCAGAGCTGTGGCGACGGACCCGCATCGACCTCTACCGCGCCCTCGCCCGGCTGGTCGGCGTGAGCGAACGGCAGGTCAAGCGCGAGGTGTCTATCCAGTACGTGAAGGTCGCCGAATACCAAAAGCGCGGCCTGGTGCACTTCCACCTCGTGATGCGCCTCGACGCAGCCCCCACCGACGAGGAGCAACCGTGGGCCGCGCCGCCCGACGGCTACACCCTCGACCTCCTCGCCCGCGCGCTGGGGGATGCGGTCGCCCGCGTCGCCGTCCCCTACCGCGCCCCGCACGGGCTCCCCACCGAGGGCGGCGCAGACCGGCGCGAGGGGCCGGGCATGCTGCCCTACGTCTCGCTGTCCACCCCGACGACCGAGGCGCACTGGGGTGAGCAGGTCCACACTCGCACCGTCACCGCCGACGACCCCGCCGCGTCGGGGAAGGGTGGGTCAGATGATCCACCCACGGCCAACACGGAGGCGGTCGGCCGGGGGGTCATCGCGGGCTACCTCGCCAAGTACGCCACCAAGCACACCGAAGCGTTCGGCCCCGGCCTGGACCGCTGCCTCACCGTGGAAATGCTCGCCAGCCTGCCCGTCAACCTGCACATCCACCGGATGGTCCTCGCCTCCTGGCGGCTCGACCGCCACTACCAACCCCGGCACGAGCGGGAACGGGATCTCAAGCTCGCCCGGTGGGCGCACCAGCTCGGCTTCGGCGGGCACTTCCTCACCAAGTCCCGCCGCTACTCCACCACCTTCACCGCCCTCCGCGCAGCCCGCGCCGAATGGCAGCAACGCCGCCGCGCCGCCGAGGACGGCGACCCCGTCCAGGCCCTCGAGGACGCGCAACGGTACGAGCTCCTCGCCTCCTGGCGGATGGTCGGCACCGGCTGGCGACTCCCCGCAGACGCCCGGCTCGCCAAGACCGCACGCGACGACCGCCGCCACGCCAGACAAGCCGCACGCGAACAACGACCGGACGACGAGTTCGCCAGGGCCCTGGCCGCATGAAAGGGGAACCGAACGTGGACGCAAGCGGGCTTCCGCTGACGATAACGGTCGAGCAGGCGGCGAAGCTGCTCGGCATCAGCCGGTATGCCGCCTACCAGGCCGCATCGACTGGTGAGCTTCCGACGCTGCGGCTTGGTCGTCGCTTGCTCGTGCCGACGACACCGCTGTTGCGCATGCTCGGCATCGAGCGCGGCGGTGACGCTGCCCGACAGGTTCTCGAGGTCGTGGCGTGAGGGGCACGGTCCGGCCCCGGAAAGGAAGAAGGGGCGTCAGCTACGAGATCGTCTACGACGTGGGGGAGCAGCCCTGCCTTCGCTGTGTGGCGTGCAAGCACCGGGAGTGGTTGGGGCGCACGCGCCTGACGGAGTGCCCCAAGTGCGGCGGTGAGCTTGTCGATCGAGTCGAGCGCCGACAGCACTTCGAGGGCGGTTTCCGCACCAAGAAGGCGGCGGAGACGGCGCTGGCGAAGGCAATCAACCGTGTAGAGGAGAAGGAGTGGTCGAAGCCCTCGCAGGCGACGGTGGCCGAGTTTCTGACGGAGTGGCTGGCGGCCGCGGCGCTGACCCGCAAGGCGAACACCATCAGTCAGTACCGGATGATCGCGCGGGTCTATGTAAACCCGAGGATCGGCACCCGTCGTCTGGCCGCTCTCCGCCCTCCGCAACTGCTCGCGCTGTACGGCGACCTCCGGACGAGCGGGAGCCGGACGGGTGGTCCACTCGCTGAGAAGACGGTCCGCCATGTCCACACGATGCTGCGTCGGGCATTCGAGGACGCCGTTGACTGGGGGTACCTGCCAAGAAACCCTCTAGTGAAAGTGCAGGGTCCCCGTCCTGAGCCGGGCGACTTGACGGTGTGGCGCCCGTCCGAGGTCGCGGTCTTCCTGGAGTCGGTCGCCGACGATCGGCTCGCTGTCGCCTTCCGCCTCATCGCCTTCACGGGATGCCGCCGCGGTGAGGCCTTGGGGCTCCGCTGGTCAGATGTGGACCTGACCGCCGGTCGGGTTACCTTCCGTCAGGCTCTCACGCTCGTCGACAACGTTCCGGCTTTCGAGACCCCGAAGAGCCGGAAGGGCAAGCCGAAGGTCCGGACGGTCAGCCTGGACGCGGCCACGATCCGCGCCCTGGCGCAGCACCGGGATCGGCAGTGCCAGGAGCGCCGTGCCTGGAGTGACGCCTGGCGGGACACCGGCCTGGTGTTCACGCTCGAAGACGGGACCTTGATCCACCCAGACAGCTTCCGTCGCCACTTCACGCGTCAGGTCGCGGCGGCAGGTCTGCCGCCTACGAAGCTCCACGGGCTACGGCACGCCTACGCAACCATGCTGCTGGCGCGTGGCGTCCCGACGAAGGTCGTCAGCGAGCGCCTGGGCCATGCGGACCCGACGATCACCATGACGATCTATCAGCACGTGACCGCCGAGGACGACGCGGCCGTGGCCGAGTTCGGAGCCGCGCTCCTGGGCTCCTCCGAGGACGGCTCCCGCCAGCCACGTTGGCGAGATGTTGGCATGGCCCCCGAGGACGGGGAAGCCCCGCCGCAAGGACGGGGCTGAGGTGGGCGTTTGTGCTGGTCAGAGGGGGTGTCGGCGGGGAGACTTGAACTCCCAAGGACCGAAGTCCACATGGCCCTCAACCATGCGCGTCTACCAATTCCGCCACGCCGACGTGAGGTGGGGGCGAGTATGCCAACGGCCTCCCGCCTCCGCAAAGGATACCCCGGCCGCGACGCGACACCGGGCCGGCTCAGGCGAACGCGCTGCGGACGCGGGCCGCGTCGCCGGCCAGGCGCTCCTCGGTCTGCACTTGGCGCCCGGTGCAGCCGTCCCACGCTACCGGCAGGTCCAGCCAGGACCGGCAGCCGCCGTACTCCGGCCGCCGCCGCAGGATGAACGGCTCGGGCAACTCGAAGGCGCGTACGACCATCGCCCGCAGGGGGTGGCGGGGGCGGAACTCCAACCGGTCCGTGCGCACCGACTCGGCGGTCCAGATGTGCAGGTCCTCGATCGCGGCCAACCCCTCGGGCCGGCGCACCTCGATGACCTCGACAAGGGTGAGGCCGCAGCGGACGGTGAAGACCTCGTCCCTGACGTCGCGGGCGCCGACCTCCAGCACGCCAGTGTGCTCGGGGCGCACCCGCTCGGCGTGGCTGTGCGCCACGGTCGGGAACAGCACGAAACCCTGCCCCGCCCGCTGCTCCGTCCCGGGCGGGCTGACCTCGAAGCGCTTCTCGTGGATGCCCCCCTTGCGCAGCAGCAGGGTCTGGCGGCCGTCGAGCAGCGCGGCCGCAATCGCGCCCCATTCCTTCAAGGCCGGCGTGGTCGCGGTGTTCGTGGAGACGCTGGCGGACATACCGCCACTGTAGGGGAACCACGCCCGTCACACCGGCGGTCCGGCCGCGGCAAGGCCATCCCGGATTTGGGCGACCACGCGCTCCGGGTGCCGTCGGAGGTCGAGCCAGCCGTACCGGAGCTGCCGGCGTCCGCAGAGCACCAACCGGCGGTCGCGAGCCCGATCCCGGCGGCGTTGCC
>WHSQ01000142.1:0-1047 GCA_009380005.1 Actinomycetota bacterium
TTCCTATGCAACCACCCCCCGGCGCCCAAGCAGTCACACGAAACATCGAGGTTAGCGGTGCTGACCTTAGCGCCGAGCTAACTTCTCACTACTCTCGGTACCTATGCGTTTTGGTCTCTGGGTATGCGGAGCAATCGGTCAAGGAACTGGTAATCCACTACTGCAGACAGCGCGCACCTCAAGAAGTACAACGCTACGTAGGGGCACAGCTAAAGAGGCTACGTAACATCGACCTGGAGAGACTCAGGCAGTTGGTTCAATCCTTCAGCATGGACTGGTGGTCGGAGATCGAAAGCAAGAGACGCGATGAGCTGGAAGCCTTCGGCAGCGTTGCGACTGTCCGTAACTCTATATCGCACGGCGGAGATGCAGGTATCACGCTCTCCTCCGTCAAACAGTACTTTGATCAGGTATCCGCGGTGCTGGAGGATCTCAGCGAGTACTTCGATCCTCGATGCTGACGCTGCTGAGGTCGAGCGCGCCGCGAGGGTGCGGACAGGCGGGGGCACCGCCGCCGCGGTCGCCACCGCTTATGTGGCTCTTCGTCATAGAGGGTGGAGTGGCCGTGGTGTGACCTGCACCGGGACCGTCTGGAGCCCTCCGAAACTTGCAGCTGTCCAAGGCAAGCGAGGTCAGGAGGGCCCCAGGCGCAGGTAGGATGTCGTCGTGCTCGGATCCCCGGGCTTCAGGGTGCTGGACGCGGGAATCGACGGGGAGACCGAGTTTGCTGGTCGTGACGGCCGCAGTCCGGGTCGGCTGCCCGAAGTGGGAGGCCGGCCTCCCGACGGTCTCCGTCACGGCCTCTCACCCATTGCGGGCTCTCCATTCCCCCATGAGTCCGGTCAACTCGACGGCGCCAGTCCGCAGTCGGTCTTGGAGCTGGGCGCGGCCGTGAAGCTGCGCCTCGGTGATGTCCTGCCGGGAGGGCAAGAGATCGGCGAGCGGCACACGCAGCCGCTGGCGAAAGGCCTCGGAGTAGCGCCAGCCGTCGCCTTGCCCACGATCACTGGAAACTCCCCAGTCATGATCGCTGAATCTCCCCAGGTG
>WHSQ01000142.1:1057-3672 GCA_009380005.1 Actinomycetota bacterium
CACCGAGGCTCCAGACCGGGGAGGCGCGCCCACGGAAAATCCGGAAGCGCCGGTAATGGTGGTGTTTCTTCCACGAGATCTCGTCGACGCCGATGTCATACAGGCCGTCGAGACGGTCGGCGTCCAAGCCGTCGGCGACGACCCGTTCCACGATCGCGCCGACGGTCGGCCAGGCGACGCGCAGCAGCCGGCACACGGCGGTCTTGTCGGTCTTGGACGCGCACCAGGCCACCAGGTCCTCGAAGTCGCGGGTGAACCGGACACGGTGACGAGCGAACGGCACGCCCTCCACCACGACGCCGTGATCGGGGCAGTCCAGCCGGCGCAGCCGGGCGGTGACGATCACCTTCCACGCGCCCATGTCCAACGACCGCCACCACGAGTCCTGCGGGCGGGTGTCCGCACGCCAACGCGTCGAGTAGCCGCAGCCCGGCTCCGGGCACAGCAGCCGCTTGCGGCGCAGCCGCACCCCGACGGTCACCTGATCGGATTCGAACGACACCGAGCTGACGGTGGCCCCTGGCAGGTCAAGAAGGTTGTTCAATGCAGTGGTGGCGCGCACGGCGATGTGACCTTTCAGGAGACGGACCTTCAGACAGCCCGGATCCTTGTCCATCCCGTGCGCGTCGCGCCACCCCACCGCCGTGCGCCTCAACACCGGCCCTCACCTGCGGCTTCGCTCCCCGGCAGCACCGCCGGCAGCCACAACTACTTCAGGAGCCCCGTTTTGCGAGCCCGGGGAGAAGGGCGCCCATGAGAAGGGCGGCGTGGAGAGTGAGGTCGGCCGGTTCCGCCGCCGCCACCTCGTCCCGATCCCCTCCTTCGCCAGCCTCGACGCGTGCAACGTGTTCCTCGCCGAGGCCATGGCCAAAGACGACGACCGGCGGATCGGCCGGCGCCGCCAGACGGTCGGGGAAGCGTTCGCCGCCGAAGCGCCGCTGCTGGCTGCGCTGCCCGACGAGCCGTTCGACTGCACCCGGCTGTTGGAGGCCAAGGTCGACGCCAAGGCGCGCATCTGCGTCCTGCAGTCCTACTACTCGGTGCCGGTGCGCCTGGCCCGCCGCCGGGTGATCGTGCGGCTGGGTGCCCGCCATCTGGAGGTCGCAGACCCCGTCGGCGGCGCGATCGTCGCCGTCCACGCCCGCAGCGCCCACAAGGGCAGCCAGGACCTGCAGCTGGACCACTACCTGGAGATCCTCACCCGCAAGCCCGGCGCGATGGCCGGCTCCACCGCCCTGGCCCAAGCCCGCGCCAAGGGCGTGTTCACCGACACCCACGACCGCTACTGGGCAGCGGCACGGCGCCAGCGCGGTGACGCAGCCGGCACCCGTGCGCTGATCGAGGTGTTGCTGCTGCACCGGCGCATGGCCGCCGACGTCCTCGCCGGCGTCGACGCGGTCCTGTCGGCCGGCTCGACCGACCCGGCGCTCGTCGCGATCGAAGCGCGGCGGTTGCGTGACGCCGACCTCGCCCCCGTCGTGGCGATCGAGGCGGCGTTGGGCCGCTACGACCGCCCCGCCCCGGCGCTGGCCGGCTACGACGACCTGCTCGCCGAAGGCGGGGCCACCATCACCGAGATCGGAGCCCGCCTGTGACCGATGTCGCCATGATCAGCGACGACGCCGCAGCCGCAGCGATCGACGCGGCCTGCAAAACGCTGCACCTGCCCACCGTCCGCGCCGACGCCGGCCCGACCGCCGACGCCGCCGCCCGTGACCGGCTCACCCACCGCACCTACCTCGCCGAGCTGCTGTCCGCCGAGACCGACGCCCGCACGATCCGGCGGCGGCAACGCCGCATCCACGAAGCCAAGCTCCCGCGCATCAAGACCCTCGAAGCGTTCGACGCCGCCGCCACCCCCGGCATCCCCGCCAGCCTGCTGACGACCCTGGCGACGGGCGCGTGGATCGACCGTGGCGAACCGCTCGTGCTGCTCGGCGACTCGGGCACCGGCAAGAGCCATCTGCTGATCGCGCTCGGCGTGGCCGCCTGCCACCAAGGCCGCAGCGTGCGCTACACCACCGCCGCGGCGCTGGTCAACGAGCTTGCCCACGATCACTGGAAACTCCCCAGTCATGATCGCTGAATCTCCCCAGGTGTGAGCCCTCGGGGCGGGGGCCTTGCACAGGTTCCACCGCCGGGAGTGGGGCCCCTCCGAGGCTGTTGGTGTCCAAGCCGTCAGTCCGGAGGAGCCCCGCCCCATGCTCACATGGAGAGACGACGTGGAGATGCATTCGTTGCACGAGCGGGGGTGGTCGATCTCGGCTATCGCCCGTCATCTGGACCGGGACCGCAGGACGGTCCGCGCCTACCTGAACGGAGACCGTGAGCCGGGTCGGCGCGCCAGTGGTGTGCCTGATCCGCTCGAGCGGTTCGTGCCGTATCTGGCCGCACGCTTCGGCGACGACCCGCACATCTGGGCGAGCGCGCTGTTCGACGAGGTCACCCCGCTTGGCTACGACCGGGCGTATGTGACGTTCGCCCGCCAGCTGCGGCTGCGCGGGCTGCGTCCTCATTGCGAGGCGTGCGCGGGGGTGGCCGGCCGCGCCACTATCGAGATCGACCACCCGGCTGGTGAGGAGATCCAGTGGGACTGCTTCGAACGGCGGCGCGCG
>WHSQ01000143.1 GCA_009380005.1 Actinomycetota bacterium
AGACCGCGCGGGGTCCGCCGGCGGCTCGCGCATAGCGCCGCCAGCGATGTGGCCTTCCGCTTCGTGAGACAGCGTCGGCACCCCGGATAGTTGATGTCGCGGCTCAATAGCCCAGCCTGCACGTACCCCTGTCAACGCTTCGCCGACGCCCTCACAAGCGCCGAGGCATGACTCGGGGCCACCGCGGGTCGCTAGCCCTTCGGTGTGGAGCTCTTCCATCTCCTCCTCCATGCCGGTTTATCCCGGCGCACCCCACGTTCACTCTGCCACCGTTCGTCGGGTTGGGCGTCCGGCTATGCCCCTGCCGCATCGCCACACCTACGCCGCAGACCTTCGGTGTGGCCTCCCTGCCGACGACACTTACCGACCTGGGAGTTCCTCGCGTCGCATGCGGGTGCGCGCTGCGACCCAGCCCTGATCCGCCAGGTTTCGAGCTGGTGGATCATCTTGAGAGGCTTTGATACGCCGGTTCACCGTCGTTACACCTTCCCGTCTCGCTTGCCGGACCCGCCCCATCTGACGGTGCTGGCACGTCCCGGCGTTGTCGGGGCTGCTTGCCGCCCTCGCTCGCGTTCCCGAACTCAGGCTGCCCCCAGCTTCACCAGCCTGCTGCGACAGGCCGCAGGTGGGTCCTTTCATCCCACCCGGTGACATGGCGCCTCGTGGCGCACGCTCTCATCCCCGCAGAGCACGTCCTCGCCGCGCAGCGCGGCCTTCATCGCCTCGTCGAACCCGGCCGCGCCCAGCTTGTCCGCCAGCCGTTCGGCGGTGCGGGCGACGAACCCGGCCGAGACTTCGACCCCGAGCAGCGCGTGAATCAGCATCGCGGTCCGCTCCACCGGCACGTTGCCCTCGCTGCCCAGCACGACCGCCGCGGCGTTGAGGTTCGGCCCATAGGACACCGTGCCGGCCTGCCCGAACGGCGCCGCCCCGGTCGTCACCGTCCCGCAGCCACATCTGCGGCGCGGCAGCTGGTAGTGCGCCTTCTGCGGCACCGCCGGCAGGACGTCCCACACCTGCGCCCACCCATCGCCGAGCTCGGCGGCACCGGCCAGATCCGCGTGGCAGCCCCGGCACTGCTCCGGCGGCGGGACCCGCTCGGTGCGATCAGGGTCCGGCGTCGGCACCAGGCCGCTGCCTTTGCGTCCCGGCTGGCCGCCCGGTTTGCGGTCCTTGGACCGCACCCGCGACGAGCGGTCCGCCCGCCGCTTGGCTTTCGCCGCGATCGAGTCCTTCGACGGCGGCGTCGAGGAGTTTGAGGAGGTCTTTCCCAGCTGGTGTCGCAGCTCGGCCATCTCGTCCTGCAACCGCTTGATCAACTCCGCCTGTGTCGCCAGCATCTCGCCCTGGGTGTCGGTCAGCTGGGCCTGCGTATCGATCTGATCGGCCTGCAGCTTCAGCCTCTCGTCCTGATCGGACAGTTGCTCACTCTGCGCGGCCAGCAGCGCCTCCTGCGCGGCGATCAGCTCGTCCTTGTCCGCCACCACCTGGCGCAGACGAGCGTTCACCGCACGAAGATCCGACACGAGACACCATGATCACCACGCAGTCGTCAAGATCAAGCCGCCACGCCGCCCCAGGTCAGACCCGCCCGTGAATGGACACTTCCAGTCCCCCTCAATCGGGAAAGGAGCGAGAACATGCGTATTGGGAATGATGACGTCCTGCTGCCGACGATGAATATGGCGTACTCGAACCCGCGGTGGTATGATTTCATCTCGGCTCCCTACAACGTCCCGTTCGGCGATTTCATCGAGGACCGGGTCGAGACCGAAGCCTTCAAGGACGCCCTATGGGCCGTGGTCGGCGAGCAGCAGCGGGCCGGGCTCGACCTTGTCTCCGACAGCCGCACGTTCGCCGCCGGGAACTATTCCGACGTCGTCGTGTACTACTTCTTCCGGCTCACCGGCCTCGTACCCTACGGCCCGAACGTCACCTACCCGCTGTACTCGACGCTGCACTCTCCGACGGTCGTCGGGGACATCGCACGTGCCCTCCCGATGATGCCGCCGATCGCCGGCATGCTCACCGAGCTGACCGACGCGCCGCTGAAGATCCAGTGGACGGCTGCGGGTACTCTGACGGGCCTGTCAGCCGACAAGCACTACAGCAGCGACCGAGACCGCGCCAGGGCGATCGCTGCGGCGCTGAACGAGGACATCCTCGAGGTCGACGCGATCGACCAGGTGAAGATCCTCCAGCTCGACGAGTGGTTCTGGCCCTACCAGTTCGAGGACTGGAGCATCGAGGTCTTCAACCGGGCGGTCGAGGGTGTGCGGAACGCCAGGGTGATGGTGCACCTCTGCGTGGGCAATTACCGAGGCGGCCGCGGTTACCGGCCGGACAGCACCGCGGTTCCGGGCGAAGGCGCCTTCGACCTGCACGCCCGGCACGGCGAGAGCCTGGCGTACGAGTCCGTCATCCCACAGGTCTACGACGCGAAGATCGACATCTTGAACCTCCAGGTCATCGAGGAGCCCGACTTTCGGGTGCTGAAGGCGCTGCAGAAGCACCCGCTGCCGGACGGGATCGACTTCGTCGCCGGTGTCATCGATCCCAAGTCCACCTACGTGGAGACTCCTGACGAGATTGCGGACCGGATCGGGCGGGTGCTCGACGTGGTCCCCGCCGAGCGGGTCGGCCTCACCACCGGCTGCGGCCTCAAGAACCTCCCCCGTCTGACCGCGTACCAGAAGATCCGGTCGCTGGCCGACGGAGCGCAGCTCGCTCGCGAGCGCATCGGGGCGCCGGTGCTAGTTCCTTCGTAGCCGCCGCGCATCGAGGGGCAGGGGCCGGACGGTTCGGCCCCTGGCCGCTGGTCGCGGTGCTACTGCGCGCTGACCCCGCCGTCGGCGGTGACCACGGAACCGGTCATGAACGAGGCCTCTTCGCTGGCGAGGAACAACGCGAGACGGGCGATGTCGTCCGGGCGCCCCAGCCGCCCGATCGGGTACCTCGGAAGCGTCTCGGCGAGACCGGCGTCGAGGTCTCCACCGCCCCGCTCCCGCATCAGCTCCTCGAGCATGGGCGTGAGCACCGCGCCCGGGCAGATGACGTTGACGCGGATCCCGAGGGGCGCGAGGTCGACCGCCATCGATCGCGTCAGCGCGATCACCGCGCCCTTCGAAGCCGTGTAGGCCGCGAGGTTGCGCACGCCGATCAGCCCGACGACGGACGCCTGGTTCACGATCGCGCCGCCGCCGGCCGCACCGAGGTACTCGACGGCGGCGCGGGAGCACAGGAAGACGCCCTTCACGTTGACCGCGAGGCAATGGTCCCAGTCGCTCTCGGTGGCAAGCGATCAAGGCGGACGTTCGGCGGCATCGCCGTGCACGTCGAGAGCTGCCACCGACGCGCCCTCGGTCGCGAACACCTCCGCTGCCGTGAGTCCGATGCCGGATCCGGCGCCGGTGATCAGCGCGACCTTGTTGCTCAGCCTTCCAGCCATGACTCCTGACTCCTCGCCGAACCTTCGGGAGTCCACGGTAGGAACGTGCGGCCCCGGCGTCGTCGTCCCGCTCGGCCGAGCCGGCGAACCAACACTGCCCGGGCCGACCGATGCCGGTCTCCGAGTCGGTGGACGACACTGGCCGACCTCAG
>WHSQ01000144.1 GCA_009380005.1 Actinomycetota bacterium
CGTAGCCACCCCGCGTCTACCCACCTGATCGTGTGCTTGCTTAAGAGCAGCCCGAGCATAGCGGGGAGCAACAAGAAGGCAGCTGCCTGAACGTGCCATAGAGCCACCCGCCCAACCGCGATGAGACCAGTGAGCGACATTGCGCTCCCGACGAGGAACGAAACCGCCAACGTCGATCGCACCACAGGGCCTGGCTGCGACTGGTAAGCAAGAGCCAAAGGCGGGCCGCCCAGGGCGGCGGCGGTACCCATCGCTCCGGAGAACATCCCAGCAACCAACCGCGTGGTCGTATCGGATCGGGGCTCCGAGACCAGGATGCTGGTCGCAACAGCCGCGAGGATCGCGCCGGCTGTGAAGGCCGCCATGTCATTGGGCGACATGAGGGTCAGCACCCATAGTCCGGCGACTGTGCCGACCATGCGGCCTGCGGTCAGCACCAACAGTCCCCCGGCATCGACTGAGGCTCGTTCACGGTGCGCCATGAAAATCGTCACCGGCAAGGAAACCATAATGATCGTCACCGGCAGGGCACGTGGTTCGACTAGAGTCATCGCGGGCACTGCGATGAAAGAAAAGCCGAACCCAAGGGAACCCTGAAGAACTCCCGCGATCACGACTGCGAACAGGACAAAGGCTACCTGGAGAGCCGAAAATTCTACGGGCATGAATCACATTCCTCCGTCGTTGCTCAAGCATCGTTCCGCGAACAGAAGCCCTGAGCGCTCGACCCACCTGACTCCTTTCCTCTACGTGTCTGGCGCCACGGTAAAGCTTGGCCACGACGAATTTGCGATGTTCAGCATTCCGGACCTCCATGAGGGTGGCCCTTTCGGTATGTTCTAGCTGAATTTTCAACCATGGGTGATCGCAGCCCACACCATAGCGAACGACAAGGCGACGTGGAAGGGACCCATGTCTCGCGTCTCGCTGACCTACGTTTGGAAGACCAGTTCCGTTAAGGTGCATTGCTCCAAGGCTGGTTCACCGGGAGATCTCGTCTGCGCGCGGGCAACACCGTCGCGGCTTACGTGTGCAGTTATGAAAGCGGCGGCTACGACGCTTTGTGCGACGCCTGCACTCGCATAGACTCCTTTTTTCACCTCCGCGCGTAAGCAGAACCAGGGACGAGCATCCTCGACGACTCGATCGACCTGGCACCGCCGTTGGTCTCGTCCTGGCGGGCTTGCCACGTGCACCCAACCGATGGTAGGGAATGAGGTATGACCTCATTGAGAAGGCGACTTTGCCCGTAGACACCTGAGGAGGAGAAATGCCTGCACGGGTAGGACGGCGAAGCTTGCGAGGCATGTATTGATCGGGGTCGTGGTTTCGCGTCTGAAGGGAAAGACAACGACGTGAAGCGATTAGCCACCCAATATGGCGATGGAATCCTTAAGGGGGTTCTGGATGCCTATGATGACTATGTCCTGATTACCGACCCCGTCCCGTGGAAGCTTCATAACGACCGCCTATCCCACAGCCCAAATCGTGTCGTGATGGTGGAGTCTTTGGAGAAGTCAGTCCTGGACCAGACTGTTTCTGAGGTGCCAGACGGCTTGAGGATCGTCGGCCTCGGCGGGGGGTCCGTGATCGACGCGGCAAAGTACTTTGCGTACTTGCGCGACGAGACGCCCCTGCTGGTTCCGACCATCACTTCGAGTAATGCCCATCTGACTGACTTCATCTCCGTGCGACGGGAGGGAAGAGCAGCGGGGATCAAGATCGAGGGCTTGCCCAAGCGAGTGGTCGTTGACTATGACGTGATCGCGGCGGCTGACCCCCGCTTGAACCGGGCCGGCTTCGGGGACATCCTGGCGCATCGGACTGCCCTCACTGACCAGGAGATCGCCGAGGCATTGGGCAAAGAGGACGCGGTGGATCCTGCAGTGCGCGATCGGATGGCCGGCATTTTGAAAAGGGCCATGGACGACGCCGCAGAGATCGGTGCAGTCAGCCGGCGCGGGATCAAATTGTTGATGGAGCTGTTCGAAGAATGCACGAACGCCACCGGGGAATCCAGAAGGCCCATCGGAGCCGGCTCGGAACACCTCTTTGCTTGGAATCTGGAAGGAGTTACGGGCAGGCACTTCATCCATGGCGAGATCGTTTCATTGGGAATCGTAATCTGCGCATACCTTCAAGGGCGTCACTTCGACGAGCTTCGCAGCGCCCTTGACAGAGCGAGGGTGGCCTACCGACCGGACCAGGTCGGCGTCGATTGGGAGGCGATCAAGCAGGCTCTGCTGACGGTGGAGGACTACAACCAAAAGGTGCGCGGGTTCAACTCAGTATTCGCCGAGATCGAATGGAGTCCGAGGCAGTTAGCAGAGATACGAGACGTGGTTCTACACGGGAGCAGCTAAGTGAACGAGCATGAGCTGGACACTCCGTGTGTGACGGTTGATATGGCGGTGCTAGAGGCCAATATCCGAAGGATGGCTGGTTTGGTTGGAGCCACGGGCGCTCGCTTGCGACCGCACATCAAGACCCACAAGACACCAGAGATTGCCCATATGCAGTTACGAAATGGCTCGGCGGGTCTAACCGTGGCGAAGCTCGGCGAAGCCGAGGTGATGGCAGATGCGGGCTTCGACGATATCTTCATCGCGAACGAGCTGGTGGGACCCACCAAGCTTCGGCGCCTGGTGGGGCTCTCCCGTCGGATATCTGTGCGCTCATGCGTCGACAGCATCGCAGGAGCAAGCATGCTCTCCGAGGCAGCGGTGGCACATGAGCTGATGTTCGAGGTCCTCCTGGACATCAACACGGGGCTCGACCGCACCGGGGTGGCTCCGAAGGAGGCGCGCGGGTTCGCGCGTTCGATCTCCGCCTTGCCCGGCATCAGACTAGTGGGGGTCTTTTCCTATGCAGGATACCGGCCGGCGACGCCCAGCCCCGAGGAGCGCGAGAGGTGGGCCCGTCGGGAGGCGGAGACCGCGGTGCGGGTTGCCGACGAGCTTCGCCGTGACGGTGTGCACGTCTCCGAGATCAGCGTGGCTGGAACAGCAACTGCTCCCTTTGCGGCCACGGTGCCTGGAGTCACGGAGGTACGCCCGGGTACTTACGTGTTCAACGACATTGGCTACGCTCGGCTGGGCCTGTGTGATCCCTCTCAGTGTGCCCTGACTATCAAGACCACGGTGGTCAGCAGACCTAGCCGTGACCGCGCCGTAATAGACGCCGGGAGCAAGGTCCTGGCGCTGGACAAGCGTGTAGTCTGCGGACGGGAACCAGGCTATGGGTTCATCAAGCAGTGGCCGGCTGCCCGGATCGAGGCGCTGTGGGAAGAGCACGGGGTGATCAGGGTCACAGCAGATGGACCAGGCCCGGGCGTCGGCGACGTCCTCGATGTCATCCCGAACCATGTCTGCCCTACGGTCAACCTCGCTGATCGCTGGTACGGGATCAAAGCGGGTGTTGTGGACGGGGAGTTCACCATTCTTGGACGCGGAAAGTCACGCTGAGAAATGGAGACGTTCATGATTGAAGACAGGGCGAGAGAACTCGGAATCGAGATTCCCAAGCCCCCCGAGCCCCAAGCGTCCTACGTTCCCACCAAGCGGGT
>WHSQ01000145.1 GCA_009380005.1 Actinomycetota bacterium
GATGGAATTCGCGCCGTATTATTCAGCGACTGCCCAGCACGACACACACGCGGCACACCCGCTCCTCATACGCCAACGCCTCCGCGGCGCCCACCTGGCCACCAGATTCGCCAACTGGCCGCCCGCCACCGGACCGGCCAAGAACGCCCTCACCTGCGACGACGGCACCCCAGAAGAAATCTAGTGGGACGTCGTTTAAGTTCCTTGATGGTTGATGGTGGTTGTGTGAGACTGCCTTATGGCGAATCGCATTCGGGTTTTGGGGTTGTCGAACAGCGTGCGGGCGGAGCTGGAACGCCGTGTGCGGGCGAAATCGGCGCCGGCGCGCACGGTGGAGCGGGCGCGGATCGTGCTGTTGTCCGCCGCGGGGCACACCGGCCGGGAGATCGCCGCGTTGGTGGGCTGCTCGGAGCCGACGGTGGTCAAGTGGCGGCAGGCGTTCGCCGCGCACGGCCTGCGCGGGTTGGACGACCGTCCGCGCAGCGGGCGGCCGCGAGAGATCGACGCGGCGACGCGGTTCGCGATCTGGTGGAGGTCCCAGCAGGCCCCGCCCAGGAGGCTGGGGATCACGCACTGGTCGTCGCGGTCGCTTGCCCGCGAGGTCGGCGTCGACCACTCCACCATCGCCCGGCTGTGGGAACAGTGGGGGTTGCAGCCGTGGCGGTTGACCACGTTCAAGCGCTCCACCGACCCCGAGTTCGACGCCAAGCTGCGTGACGTGGTCGGGCTGTACATGAACCCGCCCGAGCGGGCGGTGGTGCTCAGCGTCGATGAGAAGTCCCAGATACAGGCGCTGGACCGCACCCAGCCGATGCTGCCGGTGCGTCCCGGCCTGCCGGCCAGCCGCACCCACGACTACAAGCGCGACGCCACGACCACGCTGTTCGCCGCCCTGGAGGCCGCCACCGGCAAGGTGCTCGACGCCTGCTACCCCCGGCACCGCAACACCGAGTTCCTGCGGTTCCTCAAGCAGATCGCCAAGGCCTACCCGCGGGTGCCGCTGCACATCGTGTGCGACAACTACAGCACCCACAAGCACCCCAACGTGCGCAAGTGGCTGGCGCGCAACAAGCGCATCCAGTTGCACTTCACCCCGACCTCGGGCAGCTGGCTCAACCTCGTGGAGTGCTTCTTCTCCATCATCACCCGCCAGCCATCCACCGCGGCAGCTTCGCCTCCGTCGACGAGCTCACCGACGCGATCCGCACGTTCATCGACACGTGGAACGAACGCTGCGGACCGTTCACCTGGACCAAGACCCCCGACGAGATCCTCGCCAAGACCAAGACACAAACAATTTCAGCGACGGTCCACTAGCCCTGTAGTATTAGCTCAGGACCGAAACCTAGACCCCTGCAAGAATCGCTGGCGCGGGACACTTGAGCCAGAACTTGGCGCCCGACTCGAGCACGGCGTGCTCGCAGCCCACGACGCGGTAACTTCGGCACCACGAGTTTGCCCTGAACTGCGAGTCCGCTAGGTTTCTCGATTCGTCGCAACCTTCCGAGGACGTCATGCAATGAATACGTGCCAGTTCGTAGCGCGCTGTGTTATGGAGTCCGCCCATCAACCTTGGCCATCCACGCAGGCCAAAAAGGCTGAGTCATGCGCATCCTCGTAACGGGCGGCTGCGGGAAATTGGGAGCATGGGTAGCACGCGAGCTAGCTGCTTCGAATAGCGACCACGAGGTTACCGTCTTGGATGCGCAGATACGTAATCCTATGGACGGTGTCCGCTATGTGGCGGCCGACATAATTAGTCTTCATGAAGTTGTATCGGCGGCCCGAGATATGGACGTCGTCGTTCACCTCGCAGCAGTTCCGAGACCTGACATGGCTTCGGAACTTCAGACCTTCACAACCAACGCGGTGGGCACCTTCATCGTGCACGAGGCCGCGTATCTCTGTGGCGTGGGAAGGGTCGTGTCCAGCAGTAGTGTAGCCGTGCTAGGCTGGACATATCGTAATCGTGATTTCGACCTTGATTACGTCCCAGTAGACGAGGACCATCCTGTACATCCGCAAGGAGCGTATGCGCTGTCGAAACTTGTCGGCGAAGGCATTGCCCGTTCGTACACTGAGCGTTCCGGCATGGTTACGATAGTACTGAGGCCAAATTGGATTGCTGAACCTGAACAACTGGTTCGCGTGGCCGAGCAAGGCGGGCGAGCGGCCACGGCATACGACACCTTTACGTACATCGACGTCCGTGACCTGGCGGACGCCTTTCGACTCGCCGTCGAGACGCCGCTTAAGGGTCATCATCTGTTGTACACCAACGCCGATGACAGCATAATCAGTGAGCCACTCGTGGATGCATTCAGGCGGGTGGCTCCTTCGGTGGCCCAACTTGACGGCATCGAGGATTTAGCCACATTAATTTCGAATGAGCGCGCCAAGCAAACACTGGGCTGGGTGCCTCAACATAGTTGGCGCAGGATGAACCGCACCGGGAGGACGCACGGCATCATTCCCTGAGTGGGAGGATGTGATGGCGCGACCGTGGTGCAGGTTCTCACTGGAGGTACGAGAGCGGTCCGTGCGACTGCGTCGATGTCGAGACCGGCGAGGTCGAGCAGTTGGTGATCGTGACTGACAACGGCCCAGCGATGCGCTCGATCGCCGTGGCCCGCTGGTCAACGCGCGGCCGCATCTGAAGCACGTGCTTACCCGACACAAGGCACCGGAGACCAACGGGTGATCGAGCGGTAGTTCGAGTCGCTGAAGTACCAGCGGCTCTACCGCCACGACATCGACGAGGACTTGTCCTCGGCGAGCATGTGACGAGGCTCCTCGACGACTACAACCGGCTCCGACCCCACGAAGCGATCCACTCGCAACGACCCCTGAAGCGCTACGTCCAGGATCCCCAAACCCGACCGACCCGGAACTGAGCAAGAAAGCTGAACCGAGACACGGTCCACGGCCGTGTCGAAGTGGTTGGGAGGACCGCCCCATCGCTTCAGAGCCTTGACTAAACATGTTATCGTGGTGCAGAGCGTGCTATGGTGGGAGTAGTGATGATGACGAATGAGGACCGTAGACCGGATGAGGGCGGCACGGTATCGGACGATCTCGGGGTTCTGTTAGCGGAGGAAATCGTGGAGGGCATCTCCGAACAGCGACGTTCGCGGACCCGCTCCGTGCTGACGGCTATCTTCCGCAACGTTAGCGACGAACTGAACCGAGCCGTCGGGGAACGCGCCGACCGGATTGCATTCTCCACCGACGGTCCCGTCAGCAGGTCTTGAACCTCTCGAAAGTCGTACGCAGGCAGCGCGGCCTCTGATTCCAGACCTCCTGACATAGAGGGCTGAAAGCCGCTTGTAGCGGGGAAGGGTCCCACACTTTGCCCCTTGGCTCTACGATAATGCCTGCAGAGTTCAGGCGAGGTTGTGGGGTGGTGGGATGGCAGCGACAGTGACCCGGATGAGCCAGGGGCCGCCGCTGCCGTTGCCGCGTTCAGACGCCTGTGTGGTCGCGGTCGGTGTGGAAATGGGGGTCGTTTGAACAACGTGTGGCTCGGCTTTGATATCACTTCCCGTGCGGGAGT
>WHSQ01000146.1 GCA_009380005.1 Actinomycetota bacterium
CACACAGGGCCCAGCTCCTCTGAGCGCGCCGCAAGGCCGAGGACGACTCCGTCCAGGCCGGCGTTGGAGATCGTTCGCCGGAACTCCGGCAAGGTATCGACGCGCCCCGCCTCGTCGGTGAGCCGAGGATCGTGGTAACCCTCGCCGGGCTGATGCTCCTCGGACCCCCGGTGGTGATCGATCGAGAACAGGGTGGTCCCCCGGTCCCGCGCCGCGGCCCCGAGGAAGATCGCCGACTTCCCGCAGTAGCTGCCGATCTCGATCCAGGGGTGCTTGGCCGGTGCCTCGAGTCCGGCTTCGTACAAGGCCACGCCCTCGTCCTCGGGCATGAATCCGATCGCCTCGCCCGCCGCCCGCCTCAACGCGTCGTCCACGGCACCATCCTTCCCGAAAGCGCGAGCGCTCGAGCGCAGCGGCCCGCCGGAGCGCCCGGCGAGTTCCGCAGCAAGCGGTTACGAAGCTCCGCACCCGGAGGGCGCGGCGCTGAGTGCGCCGCGAGGACTGTCTGAGCGGAGGGCGCCCGGTGGCCGCGGAGCGGGATCGGTCAGGCGGGTTGCTTGCCGAAGATCTCTATCAGGGCCTGGCCGTTCTCCAGCATCCTCTCGAACGTCGTGCCGTACCACGGCGGAGCCGTCATCAGGCGGTCGGCGATCGGCTCCCACGGCTTGATCCGATCGCGCACCTCGTCGGGCCGACCGGCGATCGCCATGTCGTCGAGCAACTCGTCGTCGATCAGCTCGATCATGCGCTCGTGATCCTTCTTGTCGAACGCAGCGCGCAGGTCGGGAACGAGATGGGCGCGCCCATGCAGCTCGAGGATCGGCGAGTAGGTCCGAGTCGTCGCGTAGAAGGCCAGCTGTAGCTTCACCTCGCGCCGAGCAGCAGCCTCGTCGTCGGAGATGGCGATCAACGGGGATGCGGTCAGGTTGCAGTC
Source organism: Actinomycetota bacterium (assembly GCA_009380005.1). Taxonomy (GTDB): domain Bacteria; phylum Actinomycetota; class CADDZG01; order CADDZG01; family WHSQ01; genus WHSQ01. The sequence goes on from WHSQ01000146.1 coordinate 935, forward strand.
CCCTGCTTGGCGGCCGGCCCTCTCCAGCCCCTTCTCCATCGCGGGGCGCACCACCTCCGCGAGATACTTCGGGGAAGCGATCGGATGCGCCAAGAGGCCCTCCGCCACCTCGCCGCAGGCCCGGGCCATGTACTTCCCGACCGCCGCGAAGTAGATAGGGATGTCCCTCGGTGGTGGCTTCCGACGACCACCGAACGTGGGTCGCGTCACGTTGTAGAACTCGCCGTCGAAGGTGACATCCTCGCCCCGATTGGCCGCCCACACCACGCGCATCGCCTGGGCGTACTCCTTCAGCTTGGGCACAGGGTGTTCGAACTTGACCGAGAACCGTTCCTCGTTGATGCGCTTGACCTGGGTGCCCAGACCGATGATGAACCGGCCTCCGGAGAGCTCGTCCAGATCCGCGGCTTCCATCGCGGTGATCGTCGGCGACCGGGGGAAGGCCAACGTGATGGCCGTGCCGACGTTCAGCCGAGTCGTCGCCCGGATGGCCTCCGAACAGGGGATGAACGCCGTGTGGGTGGTCTCGGCGGCCCAGCAGGATTCGAACCCGGCGTCCTCGATGGCCTTCGCCATCGTCCCGATCATCGAGAGCGGCCCGCCGACGCCCAACGCGTAATCCATCATTCCCCTTCCTCAGCTTGGTCGGACTATAGACGGGGCCGCTCCGCGGCTTGCACGTGACGGACGGCGCGGTATGTTCGGGCGCGCCGGGGTGGCCCCGGCACTATCGGAACCCAAGGAGGACGGCGTTGGCAGGCCTGCTGGACGAGGAAGAGATCGAGCAGCGGCTCGACGAGCTCGGCGACTGGGATCGGGAAGGCGACGAGATCCATAAGGTCTTCGAGTTCGACGACTTCCCGTCCGCGATCAGGTTCGTGAACGCCGTCGCCCGTCTCGCCGACCGCTACGACCACCATCCCGATATCGACATCCGATACAACAAGGTACGGCTGGCTCTCACGAACCACGCCGAAGGGGGCCTGACCGCCTACGATTTCGACGTGGCGGGAGAGATCGAACAGTCGATCACCTAGCCGACGGCGTTCTCCTGGGCGCGCAGCCAGGGGGGGAGTGAGAAGGTCACGTCTTCGAGCGTGACCTCACGTGTTTCGACCCTGTCGAAGCCGAGATCGGCGAGGCGCTTCAACAGGCGCTCGACGAGAACCTCAGGTGCGCTCGCGCCGGAGCTGACGCCGACGGTCTCCGCGCCCTCGAGCCAGGCAGGGTCCAGCTGGGTCTCGTCTGGAACGAGGTAGGCAGGGACGCCCTCTTTGCGGGCGACCTCGACCATGCGGTTGGAGTTGCTGGAGTTCAACGCGCCGACGATGAGCACGACGTCGGAGTCGGGAGCGATGGCCTTCACCGCCACCTGGCGGTTCTGAGTGGCGTAGCAGATGTCGTTACGGTGAGGTCCGGCGAGATCGGGCAAGCGGTCCCGCAGGGCCTCGACGACCTCGATCGTGTCGTCGACCGACAGCGTCGTCTGGGTCAGGTAGGCAACGCGCTCGTCCGGATCGAGCCCGAGGCGATCTATCTGCTCGACGCTCTCGACGACCGTCGTGCGCTCGGGCGCCTCACCGGCGGTTCCCTCGATCTCCTCGTGTCCTTCGTGCCCCACGAGGACGATGCGACGACCGTCGCGCGCGAAACGCTTGGCCTCGAGGTGGACCTTCGTGACGAGCGGGCAGGTCGCGTCGATGACCTGGAGATGCTTGGCCTCGGCGTTGCGTCGAACCTCGGGAGAGACCCCGTGCGCGGAGAAGATGCAGACGGCCCCCTCGGGGATGTCGCTCTCGGAATCCACGAAGATCGCTCCGCGCTCCTCGAGCTCCGACACGACGTGCCGGTTGTGAACGATCTCCTTGCGGACGTAGACGGGAGCCCCGAGCTTGTCCAGGGCTCGCTCCACCATCTCGACCGCCCGATCCACGCCCGCGCAGTAACCACGAGGGGCGGCGAGGATGACCCGCTTACCGGACCGAGCCTGTGCCATCTGTCCTTGCGCCTTTTCCACGAGCCCAGCCTATCGGCCCCCCAGCCCTAGCGGCCCGAGCAGCCTTCACGCCGCATCGCACATGGCGCGATGGAACATGAAGCTTGCGAGCCGAGCCGTGGCCGAGGCCACATCCCGGCCGTTAGGAACCGGCTGGCTCTAGGTCTTCTTCGTGGGCCGGTTCCCGGCAACGGGCTTCTTCTTCGTGGCGGCCTTGGGGTTCTTCTTCGCCGGGCGCTTCTTGCGCGGGACGCGGAACAGGTCGGGGAAGCCGGCCTCCTGGCTCGAAGGACACCAGGGCTCGACCGTGCAACGCTCGCACTCGGGTCGCTTGGCGTCACAAGTTCGGCGCCCGTGGAAGATGAAGAGGTCGGGCACCTCTCCCCACCGATCCCGCGGGACGATGCGCAGCAGGTCGGTTTCGATCCTCACCGCCTCCTTCGAATCCCACCGCGTCAGTCC
>WHSQ01000147.1:0-285 GCA_009380005.1 Actinomycetota bacterium
CAGAACTATGACGGGGACATCGAGCACATCATCGTCGCCGACGACCAGCCGGAGGTCGACGAGGCAGTCGGAGCTGTCGACTGCCCAGGGGCGAGCGTAGTCGTGAACGTCCCCCGCGCTGCCGGTGACGTTGACGGACCGGCGCGCCTGGCTCGGCTGCGCAACCACGCTGTCTCACTGGCCAGCCATGACCTGATCGTCTTCCTGGACGACGACAACACCTGGGACACCGGACATGTCGCCAGCCTGTATCGGACGCTGGTCACGGCTGCGGCGGACCTCGCG
>WHSQ01000147.1:295-3363 GCA_009380005.1 Actinomycetota bacterium
CGACCTCGGCGCCTGGCTCTTTCGCCGTGAGCTCTTGCGAGCAAACCCCTTTGACGCTGGCTATTCGATGTCCGACTGGCAAGCCGTCGTGGTCGAAGACCGCAAGCTATCCGAGGCCATCGTCCGCTCCGGGGTACGTGTTGCAAGCACCGGCAACCCGACACTGCACTACTACTTGGGCGGCTACTCCAACAACTTCGCTGCCAATGCGCTGATCTACTGGGCTCGCCCAGGGTAGGACGAGCTGGGGCAACCCAGGTAAGCAGACCTGCGACCACGGATGGACGCCTGATGGCTGGACGACCGAGCGTCAACTACCTTGCAGACAACGCCGCCTTCTGCATCCTTCCGTGGATTCACCTGTCGAGCACGGTGGACGGAGTCTGGGGCCGCTGCTGCTTCGACACCACCAACGACTATGACTTCTACTACGAGCAGGTCGAGGAACCCGTCTTCACACTCAAGCCGGACGCCTTGGGCTGCTCATCAGGCTCGCGCTATGCTCGGGACAATCCTGACCAGGTGTTCGGACTGCTTGAAGCCTTCAACAGCCCGAACATGCGCCGCACCAGACTCGCCATGCTGGCAGGCAAGCGGCCCAGCGCCTGTACCTTCTGCTACGAGCGCGACGACGAGGGCGGCGAGTCGCACCGGCAGGTCATGAACCGCGAGTACGGCGCTCGCGTGGAACTCGACCAATTGGTCGCCCGTACGTCCGCAGACGGCTCGCTGGACGAGTTCCCGATCTTTCTGGACATCCGCCTCGGGAACACGTGCAGCCTGGCGTGCATCATGTGCGCCTTCCCTGTCAGTTCCCGTTTGGGCGTCGGCAAGAACCCAGCCTGGACGACCGCCAACGTCGATCCTTACCGGGATGACCACGACTTCTGGGCGACCCTCGCGGCACACGCCAAGAAACTGCGTTACCTCTACTTGGCAGGCGGCGAGCCGTTTCAACAGCCCATGCACTTCCGGCTGCTCGACCTGCTCATAGACGCCGGTGCCGCCAGCCAGATCGCGGTGCGCTACAACTCCAACCTGATGACGCTACCGGCTGGCGTTTTCGACAAACTATGCCACTTCAAGAGCGTCGTGATCGCCGCGTCCTGCGACGGCACCGACAAGGTGTTCGAGACCATCCGTGTCGGTGGGCGTTGGACTACGTTTGTCCAGAACGTTCGGTTGGCCAAGCAGCATGTCGAGGTCCTGCTCGATGTCTCGCCCCAGCGCGACAACGTCAGCAACCTCCGTCAGCTCATCGAGTTCGCCCAGGACGAAGACATAAAGATCCGCCTGGAGAACTACATCCACTACCCGCAGGAACTGTCGCTCCGCAACCTTCCGGAAAACGTGAAACGGCACCAGAGCAAAGAGATCGCCAACCTGATCGTTGACTGTGAAAAACGGAATCTCAAGGATGAGGTCCGGCAACTCAAGAAGCTGGTTGCTTTCATGAATCTCTCGCCAAACATCTGAGGCTTCCTGCTGGACCTTCCCGGAATCGTCGTTCTCCAACGAAGAGGTGTACGTGCGCGTCTTGAGCTTGAAGCCGGGGCATGACGGCTCCGCCGCCTTCATTGAGGACGGACAGCTCATCTACTCCATCGAGGCCGAGAAGGACTCGTTCGTGCGTTATGGCGAGCTGTCCGCGTCGCTGATGGCACAGGCCGCCGAGATGGCACCAGGGCCACCCGACATGCTGGCCATCGGCGGCTGGCACAAGTCTCTGCCCGGCCATCACTCGCGGATCGGCTCCGGTTACAACGGTCTTGATCGCGTCAGCGTGGCCGACGGCCGCTTCTTCGGGACCTCAGTGAAGGTCTTCAGTTCCTCACACGAGCGTTCGCACCTGTACTCGACCGCCGCCCTGGCCCCGCGCGCACCGATCGAGGAGTGCGTGATCCTCGTCTGGGAGGGCGTGCTCGGCGCCTTCTACCACTGGCAGGAATACGGTGCCAAGATTTCCCGCGTCCACGTGCTGAGCCAGCCCGGTGCCCGCTACGCGGCCCTGTTCGGGCTGGCTGATCCCTCCTTTCCAGATAGCGGGTGTGAGCCGCGTATGGAGGACGCGGGCAAACTCATGGCGCTTGCCGCATACGGCGACGTCGAGACCTTGACCCCCGACGAGCGGGCAACCGTAGAAGGATTGTTGGCGCCGGAGTCGATGTACCCCTTCGACAAGTCGTCTCGCCAGGGTTCTCCGCTCTACAACTGCGGCGTCGACACGCCCGCTTGCCAACGGGCGGCACGATATCTGACGGACCGTATCTTCGATATCTTCTACCAGGCCGCTCAGGCCTCTTGTCCGAGCGATGTCCCGCTCCTGATCTCCGGTGGCTGCGGCCTGAACTGCGAGTGGAACCGGCGTTGGCGCGCGTGTGGGCTGTTCAACGAGGTCTTCGTCCCGCCCTGTGCCAACGACTCCGGTTCGGCCATCGGTACCGCGATCGATGCGGCGGTGCACTTCGGCGAGCAGTGCAAACTGGCCTGGAGCGTCTACGCTGGGGCGCCGTTCCGGCATGACATCGCGCCTGACTCGGCGCTCTGGTCGACGCAGCCACTGCTTCTCGACCAGCTCGCCGGATGCCTGGCCGAGGGCCGGATTGTGGCCTGGGTTCAGGGGCGCTACGAGATCGGGCCACGGGCGCTCGGCCACCGGTCGCTGCTCGCCTCACCACTTCTGGCCAGCAGTAAGCAGGTGCTCAACACCATCAAAGGGCGCGAAGTCTACCGGCCCATTGCGCCCTGCTGTCGCTACGAGGAACTAGACCATTGGTTCGTGTCCCCCGTCGCAGATCCGTACATGCTCTACCTCAGCCAGGTCAAGACCAACACCTTGCCGGCCATCACCCACGCCGACGGCACGGCCAGGCTCCAGTCGGTGCGGGCGGGTGACGTTCCGATGCTTCACCGGCTCCTGCAGGCGTTCGGGTCCCAGACGGGTTACGGCGTCCTGTGCAACACCTCGCTGAACTACCAGGGGCGCGGGTTCATCAACTCCATGTCCGAACTGCTGGCGTACTGCGAGGCGAGTGAGATTCGGGAGGTTGTCGTCGAGGATCGGTGGT
>WHSQ01000148.1:0-1585 GCA_009380005.1 Actinomycetota bacterium
CCCGAGCGCGATTCCCATCGAATCGTGAGCCTGGCCCTCAGCGGCCGCGTCTCCCGCCTCGGGGGCCATGGACAAAGCACGTTCCGCCGTTTCTCTCGCCTCATCGACGCGACCGGTTAACGCAAGGCCGGCGGCGAGCTCGGCGAGACTCCGAACCGACGCAGCCGACGGTTCCGCCCCGGCCAAGAGATCGACGGCCCGTCGTTGACTGTCGATCGCGGCCTCGTCCTTGCCGAGCCCCCACCTCTGCAGTCTGCCGAGCAGGTAGAGGAGTGTCCCCTCTCTGGCCCGATCGCCGCTCTCCACGACGCCGTCGATGGCGCTCTTCAGGAGCGCTGCCGCACGGACGGGATCTCCGCCCTGATACGCGGCATAGGAGGCGTGCTCCTGTGTCGAGACGAGGTCTAGCGCGCTGAGTTCCTCGGCTCCGGGAACTAGTTCCCATAACTCGAGAGCTCGCTCGAAGTGCTGCAGTGCCTCAGGAAAGGCATAGGAGGTCTCCGCTTCGAGCCCGGCCTCGATGGACGACGACAGCGCGCGGGGAAGCTCGTGGGCTTGATGCCAGTGATGAGCCAGCTCAGCCGCCGCGGGAGCGGGGCCGTCCTCCACGCCGGCGCGGGACGCCAGAGCGCGCGCGAACGCCGCGTGAACCCGGGTGCGCTCTCCAGGTAGGAGCTGCGCGTACACCACCTCCCGAACGAGCGCATGACGGAAGGTGTACCGACCTGTGACGGCATCAACCACCAGAACGTGATGCTCGACGGCCTCCCTCAGGGAGTCGAGCAGCTCGTCCTCAGGCGTTCCCCCGACCTCCGCCAGGAGCGCGTGATCCACACTCCGTCCGGCCGCCGAAGCGATACGCATGAGCCCTTGTGTCGTTTCCGAAAGCGTCTCGAAACGAGAAACGAGAAGCTCGGCAAGTGTTGAAGACAGCCCGCTTCCAACCTCCGCCCGTCTCGCGGCCACCAGCTCTTCGGTGAACAGCGGGTTTCCGTCCGAGCGCTGAGCCACAAGTTCCATCAAGCTTTCGTCCGGACGTTCACCGAGGATCCCGGCGACCTGCTCGGCGGTCTGCGCTTGTTCAAGGGGGCCCAGGTCGATCCTCTCCACCACAGTCTCCCGCTGATAGCGGGCAAGCCAGGTCTTCAGCGGATGGCGCCGGTGCAGCTCGTCACCGCGAAAGGTAAGGCACAACATCACGCGCTCCGTCCGCAGGTTGTGGATGACGAAAGCCAGCAGATCACGAGTGGAGTCGTCGGCCCAGTGAAGATCCTCTATTACCACCAGCACCGGGGTGCGCTCCCCGAGTTGCTCGAGCACGCCCAGGAATGCATCGAACAACCGCGATCGCGAGCGATCTGTCACGTCATCCAGATGCGTCGGCTCCTGGATCGTGCCGAGCTCCGGCAGCAGCCGCATCAACTCACGTCGCCGGTCGCCGATAAGCGCGTCGCGCTCTTTGGGATCAAGATCGTGCAGGAGCCCTTTCAGAGCCTCCGTCACCGGAGCGAACGGGAGCCCGCTCCCGGCGAGCTCGATGCAGCCTCCTGCGAGAACGGTGGCACCGGCCCGGCCGGCATGCTCG
>WHSQ01000148.1:1592-3057 GCA_009380005.1 Actinomycetota bacterium
TGCTGCGAGCCCGTCTCTTAGTGTGACGTGGGAGCCTCAAGCACCCCGAACTGTTGCTGCGAGCACGAAACCTAGATTCTTCAACCAAGAGGCTCCTCCTGACGACGGCACGTTGTCGGCTGGAAGGAGGAGTGATGGACAAGCTCGTGGAGCGCTGCGCCGGGCTCGATGTGCATAAGTCTTCGGTTAGCGCGTGTGTGCGCGTCCCCGGCACAGGAGGAGAACGGCGGCAAGAGACGCAGACCTTTGCAGCCACGACGCGAGGCTTGATGGCGCTGCGAGACTGGCTGGCGGCATTCAGCGTCACGCTCGTGGGCATGGAGTCCACCGGCGTCTACTGGAAGCCGGTCTTCTACATCCTTGAAGACGACTTCGAGTGCTGGCTGCTGAACGCCCAGCACCTCCGCAACGTCCCCGGAAGAAAGACCGACGTTCAAGACGCAGCATGGATCTGCCAGCTCCTGGAGCACGGGCTCGTGCGTCCCAGCTTCGTGCCTCCCAGAGAGATCCGCGAGCTTCGCAACCTCACCCGCTATCGCAAGGCACAGATCGAAGAGCGCACGCGCGAGGCACAGCGACTCGACAAGGCGAGCTCGATGCAGCCTCCTGCGAGAACGGTGGCACCGGCCCGGCCGGCATGCTCGGAGAACTCCGAGATCAAGCGGCTCTTGCCCACACCGGCCTCGCCGCTGATCACGACGACAGCGGGCTCACCGTTCCGCACCCGCGCAAAGGCAGCGGTGAGGGCTTCCATCTCTGCGCCCCGTCCGACGAACCGTGGACTCGATACCCGAGCGGTCATGTCCCCATTGTCACCCACAACTTTTCTGATGTTGCCCCCGCTTGCGGGCCGACGGGAGATGGACGCCGTACACTTCTCCCCCTACGAAGAGGGGGACACTTTGGGAGAGGTCGCGATGACCGGCCGCGGCGGGATGGGTCGGCTTGAGGCATTCAGCGATGGGGTTTTTGCGATTGCGATAACGATCCTGGCGTTGGAGTTGCGCGTCCCACATGTCGAGCAAGTGACGGCACCCAATCTGGCGAGAGCGCTCCTCGACGAGTGGCCGTCGTACTTCGCATTCGTGTTGAGCTTTTCTACGATCCTCATCATTTGGATAAACCACCACGCGCGTATGGCCATGCTCGAGCGGATCGACGGTTTGTTGATGTTCAGTAACGGATTGCTTCTGATGATGGTTGCGGCCCTTTCGTTCCCCACCGCGCTGGTGGGTGAGCATCTGACGGGGCCGGCGGGAAAGACGGCGGTGGTCACATACGCGATCTTTGCCCTTGCCACCAACGGTGCATGGAACATCGTAATGCTGGCGCTCAAGCCGGAGCGGGGATTGCTTAGAGCTGGTGTCCCGGCGGAGTTGATCACCATGCTGCGGCGCCGACAGGCGCTCAGCTTCCTGGCCTATGTCTGCGCGATCCCCCTGGCACTTGTGCACGAATATCTCGG
>WHSQ01000148.1:3067-3278 GCA_009380005.1 Actinomycetota bacterium
TGGACGCCGGGAAGCTCCACCCCTACTCCGCGGCTCCCCTAACCGGCCATCTCCTCGCCATTAAGAAGATGTACACGGTGAGTCCGATCTCCACGATTCCGAACAAGAAGTAGTACGCCCAGTCCTCGCGGACGAGATTGCTGATATTCACGAGTGTGTACACGATCGCCAGCACCAGGTTCAGAGAGCGGTTCACTCTCGGCGACAACAC
>WHSQ01000149.1 GCA_009380005.1 Actinomycetota bacterium
CCGTTGAGGCCGCCCAGAGGGTGGAGGTGACCGCCCGCTCGTTCGTGTTCGAGCCCTCCGAGATCACCATGGCAGCCGGGCAGCCGGTGAACATCGTGCTGACCTCAACAGACCTGCTGCACGACTTCGTCGTGGAGGGCCCGGAGTTCCACCTGGCCGCGGACCGCGACGAGACCGCGACCGGCGCGCTGACCATCGACGAGCCGGGCACCTACACCTTCTACTGCTCCGTCGCGGGGCACCGCGAGGCCGGTATGGAAGCCACGCTGGTGGTGGAGGAGGCGTGATGGCCAAGGCCGCGACGCGCCACAAGCCCATCCGGGTCAGCCGCGAGCCTCTCGCCGGCCGCCTTAGGCTTTGATGAGTCGTTCGATGGCCCTGGTCGCCTCGGTGACCATCGCGTCGGCGTGGTCCCTGTCCTCGCCTTTAGCGGCATCGGACACGCAGTGGCGGACGTGCTCGTCGAGGAGCCCGACCGCCACGCTCTGCAGAGCCCTGTTCACCGCAGCGACCTGGTTGAGGACGTCAATGCAGTAGGTGTCCTCGTTGATCAGCCGCTGGAGCCCGCGCACCTGGCCCTCGATCCGGCGCAGCCGCTTGAGGTAGTCCTCCTTACTGATGCTGTACCCCCGCATGGGACCCCCAAGAGAAAAATCAAGATGGTACGGGTATAGGGTACCGTGCGACGCCTCCGCCAGCCATCTGCGCGTCATCGAGCGCCCCTCTCCATGACCCGGCGCCGGTCGAGGGTCCCCGACGGGCTTCGAGCGGCAGTTCCCGAGAGGCACTCGACGTTGCGCTGTGCGAGGCTTTCCGGATCGCGCCCTGCTCTTGGAGGTCGTTCATTGCACGGTCACGGCGCCCCTGCCTCGTCCGGTGCCGCAGAGCTGGCGGCGTTCACCGTCCCGCTGCGCCTGCCGGGCCGCTCCGGGCCGCTCGCGCTGCTCGAACCCCCGGGGGACGCGCCGCTGGACGTGGTGGCGCAGCGCGAGTCCGTGGAGGTCCTTCCCGGCCGGCGGACCGACCTGTGGGCCTACCGGGTCGGCGACGCGGTCAACCGATCATCAGCGTCCCCCGCGGCTTCGCCTTCCAGGCCGACCTCACCAACCGGCTCGGCGAGGTGACAACCACCCACTGGCACGGCCTGCAGGTCGACTGGAGGATGGACGGGCACCCGCAGCGGGCCGTCCCGCCGGGCACGACGTACCGCTACCGCTTTCCCATCACCGACCGCGCCGGCACCTACTGGTACCACCCGCATCCCCACGGCAACACCGCGCGGCAGGTCTACCAGGGACTGGCCAGCTTCCTGTTGGTCGACGACGAGGACGACCGCGCCCTGCGCGAAGCCCTCGACCTCACCCTGGGCGAGACCGACATCCCGCTGCTGCTGCAGGACAAGACCTTCGACACGGATGGTCAACTGGTGTACGAGCCGGACTGGATGGGCTACCAGGGCGACACCGTGCTGGTCAACCTCACCCCGAACCCGGTCCTGGACGTCGCCTCGCGCATCTACCGTTTCCGCCTGCTCAACGGCTCCAACGCCCGCCTCTACCGCCTGTCCTTCGTCGCACCAACCGCCCACGAGCCCATGCCCTTCCACCTGATCGGGACCGACGGCGGACTGCTCGACCGCCCCCAGCGGGCGAGGGAACTGTTCCTCTCTCCAGGCGAGCGCGCCGACGTGCTGCTGGACCTGCGCCACCAGAGCGCAGGCGACGTGCTCGCCCTCACCAACCTCCCCTTCGATCCGATGCACCACGAGGGGGGCCCGGCCATGGAGCACATGAGCCACGGCATGCCCGGCGGCCAGCCGTTGCCCATCCTGAAGCTCCGCGCCGGCGGCCAGATCCGGTATGAACGCGCGGTCCCTGCGACGCTGTCCAGGCTCCCCCCGCTCCCGCAGGACCCCCGTTTGACGCGGCCGTTCGTGCTGTCCCTGGCGAACGACCCGGCGCCGCGCTGGCTGATCAACGGGGTCACCTACGCGCTGGAGTGAGGATGTCGTCGTTGTGGACCGGGGCGCCAGGGAGGTGTGGGAGGTCCGCAACGAGCCGGCGAGCATGCCTCATCCCATGCACCTACACGGCTCCGCCTTCCGCGTGCTCAGCCGCACCGGCAGCCCGGACCAGGTCGCGCGCCTCGCTCTGGACGACCACGGCCGCACCGCCGGCGACCTGGGCCGCAAGGACACCGTCCTGGTCTGGCCCGGCGAAACCGTCCGCCTCGCCGCCGACTTCTCCCACCCCTTCGACGACGACCAGCGCTACCTGTTCCACTGCCACATCCTCGAGCACGAGGACAACGGAATGATGATCGGCGTCCGGGTCCGGCCGCGGTCCGACCGGTTGTCGTAGCATGATGGGGTCAGGGTCGTGCGAAGGGGCGCTGGTGGCGAAGCAGTCGACGGCTGTGCCGACGATGGGCCCACTTGAGCGGCAGGCGATGGAGGTGCTGTGGAGCCGGGCGCAGGAGTACCTGCAGGTTCGCGACGTCTGCATCGAACTCGATTCGTCGCTGGCTTACACGACCGTCATGACGCTGCTGGTACGGCTCACCACCAAGGGCTTGCTCACGCGCCGGCGGCGGGGTCGGGCCTACGCCTACCGGCCGCGGATCTCGCGGAGCGATTACGCCGCGCGCGCGATGGTGCAGACCATGGAGGACGCCAGCGACGTCCCCGACGTCCTGCTACGGTTCGTCGACGAGCTGAGCGAGGAGCAGCAGGCGGCGCTGCGCGACTTGCTGGAGGAGTGAGAGCGTGGCGCTGGCGATCGTCATAGCCGTTGCGGGGCTCGCCTCCCCGTACGTGATCCGCGCGGGCATCAGCTCTGGCGCGGCGCCGAGGCTCGTGATCGCCGGGCACCTGACCGGGCTGCTGCTTGCCTGGGCGGGCATCCTCGCGACGGTGGCCGAGCTGGTTGCTCCCGGCGCCGGCATCGTGGTCGCGTGCGGCGTGCTCCTGGCTTCCCTCGGGACCGGTGCCACGACAGCGGGGACGCTCGGCGGGCTGGCCGTCTACGCCCTGCTTCCCGGTCGTGGCGCGGTCGCCTTGGCGCGGGCCTGCCG
>WHSQ01000014.1 GCA_009380005.1 Actinomycetota bacterium
GACCTGTCCGACGACGGTACCTACACCAGTCCGATCGAGAACGAGACCGGTCGCTTCTTCACCATGGTAGGGACGTTGATCCAAGGACGGATCAGCGTTTCCGGTGCGGCGGTCAGCGCGGCGAAGGTCGCTCTGGCGATCGCGATCCGGTACGCATCGGAGCGGCGACAGTTCAGTCCCCCGGATAGCTCCGAAGAAGTTCTCTTGCTGGACTTCAGGCAGCACCAGCGACGCTTGTTGCCCGCCCTCGCCACCACCTACGCTCTCCACGCCGCTCAGGAAGAGCTGGTCTCGAACCTGCACGACGCGTTCACGACGGAGAACTATCCAGAGCGCGAGCGGCGGAAACTGGAATCGTTGGCCGCGGGGATCAAGGCGCTCACCACATGGCACGCGACGAGCACGATCCAGACCTGCCGCGAGGCGTGTGGAGGTGCTGGATACCTCTCGATCAACCGGTTGCCCCAGCTCAAGGCCGATACCGACGTCTTCACAACTTTCGAGGGCGACAACACCGTGTTGCTCCAGCTCGTGGCGAAGGGTTTGCTCACGGACTACCGCGACGAGTTCGGGAGCCTGGACACCCTGGGGATGGTCCGTTTCGTCGCCGACCAGGTCGTGGAGCGCGTTGTCGAGCGGACGTCTGCCCGGAAGCTGATCCAGACGCTGATCGATGCCGTCCCGGGGCGGGAGGAAGAGACGGACATCTTTGAACGCGGGTATCACCTCGAGCTCATCGAGTGGCGGGAGAAGCACATCATGGAAGGCGTCGCCCGCCGTCTGAAGGCGGGGATCGATGCAGGGCGTGACGCGTTCGAGGTCTTCAACGACGCTCAGGACCACGTCCTCTTGGCAGCTCGGTCCCACATCGAGCGGATCGTGCTCGAATCGTTCGTCGCCGCCATAGATCGTTGTGAGGATCCCGATGTGGCGTTCCTGCTCCACAGAGTGTGTGACCTGCACGCGCTGTCCACGATCGAGGCCAACCGCGGCTGGTACCTCGAGCACGGTCGCCTATCGGCGTCACGGTCGAAGGCGATCATCGCCGGGGTCAACTCCCTGTGCAGCGAGCTTCGACCGCAAGCGGGCATCCTCGTCGACGCCTTCGGCATCCCGAACGAGGTCCTCGCAGCACCGATAGCCCTGGGAGAGGAGCAACGGCGCCAGGATGGCAAGGCGCAGACCGCCGGCGCCGAAGGGATCCCCGGATTCGCTCCGCCGCCACCGTAGCGACCACAGTTCGCGTGCCGTCGGGAGACCAGGCACCGAAAACCATCAAGCACGGTCCGATCCGTGCGATCCCGGAACTACGCCTGGTAGACCCTGATCGGAGCCCCATCCAGGTAGGCCGCGATGTCCTCGACCGCTTGGGTGAAGAAGACTTCGTAGGTCCCCTCGCTCACGTAGCCGATGTGGGGGGTGAGCACGGTATTGGGCGCCGAACGCAGCGGATGGTCGGCCGGCAAGGGTTCGATCTCGTACACGTCGATGCCGGCCCCCGCGATCGCGCCGGCCAGCAGGGCCTGGACCAGGGCGGCCTCGTCGACCAGCGGCCCACGTGACGTGTTGATGAGGTAGGCCGTCGGCTTCATCTTCGCCAGGTCCGCCGCCGAGATGATGCCGCGCGTTCGGTCGCTGAGCCTTAGATGCAAGGTCACCACATCGGCGGCGGCGAGAAGCTCGTCCTTGGAGACCGGCTCGACGCCTCGGGAACGGGCGTCGTCGGGGTTCAGGTTCTGACTCCATGAGATCACGTTCATGTCGAACGCCTTCCCGAACGATGCGACCCTGCTCCCCTGGCGGCCCAAGCCGATCACGCCGAGGGTCCTTCCCGACAGCTCGGGACCGATCGTGTGCTGCCAGCCGCCGGCACGGAGGTTCGCATCCTCCGCGCACACCTTGCGGGTGACCGAAAGGATGAGGGCCCAGGTGAGCTCGGCCGTCGGGCTGGTCGGGATGTCGGTCCCGGAGACGACGATGCCAAGGTCGATGGCGGCAGCGACGTCGATCGCTGCATTGCCTCGACCGGTGCTGACGATGAGACGCAGGCCAGGAAGCCGCTCGAGCAGGTCTCGTGGGAACGGCGTGCGCTCGCGCATCGCCATGACGATCTCCGCGTCCGCCAGCCGACTCGCCAGTTGATCGGGGTCGGGGATGTGTTCGTGGATCACATCCAGTTCGACGCGGCCCGCAAGCTCGTTCCAGGGGCCGAAACGCCGAGCCGCATCCTGGTAGTCGTCGAGGACGGCGACGCGAGGAGTCATGCCGGCATCTTCGCATCGCCGCCCCTCCGCCGAGTGCAACATCGGTAGCGCCGGGCGCTCGAAATGTTGTAGTCGGCCGGGAGATCATGAGGCCACGACGTCCTTGGCGACACGACGCCGGGCTATGACGTCGCCGATCGGGTCGGCCCAGCGGGCCAGTACGGGCCCTGCTATGGCGAGAACGAACACGTAGCTCACCGCCAACGCCTCGAAACGCGCCGCGACGCCGGCCGCGGTGGCGAACCCCGCTATGGCGATGGAGAACTCGCCCCGCGCCGCAAGGATCGTTCCTGCCCTAGTGCGCCCACGGATGCCGACACCCGCTCGAGCCGCGCCGATCCATCCGGTCGCGAACTTCGATCCGAACGTGATCACCCCGAGCGCGAGAGCGGGGACCAGGACGGGCGGGATCGAGGAAGGATCGAGGCTGAGCCCAACGAAAGCGAAGAAGATCGCGGCGAAGAGGTCCCGCAAGGGCGCGAGCAAGCCTTGGGCAGCCTCGGCCGCCGGGCCCGACAGCACTATGCCGAGCAACAGCGCGACGACTGCGGCGGAGATACCGAACACCTCGGCCGCTCCCGCGACCAGGATCGTCAGACCCAAGATCGTGAGTAGCAGCGACTCGTCGGAACGGCTGAATATCAAGCGGCTCAATCCAACCTCGATCCTCGTCGCGGCGCCCAGGACCACGACCACGATCACGACGCCGATCAGCGCCGGCAACAGGCTGCCGATCGATCCTTCTCCCACGAGGAGTGCTCCGGCGACCGGGAGGTACACCGCCATGGCAAGGTCCTCGATGACCAGTGTGGCCAGGACGACGGGCGTTTCCCGGTTGCTCGTCCACCCTTGATCGGACAGGACCTTCGCGACGATGCCCGACGACGAGACGTAAGTCACCCCTCCGAGTACGACCGCCGGGACCACCCCCCACCCCAAGATCATCCCGGCGCCGAACCCCGGCGTGAAGTTCAGGATGAGGTCTATGACCGCCGTGTGCCCGTTCGTTCTCAGCGTCGAGACGAGCTCCGAAGCCGTGTACTGGAGCCCGAGCATGAACAGCAGGAGGATCAGGCCGATCTCGGCCCCAACCTCGATGAACTCGTCGGTGGTGACCAGGGGCACGAGGCCTCCCTGGCCGAACGCGAGTCCTGCCGTCAAGTACAAGGGGATCGTCGGCATGCCCAATCGCGCCGCGAGCCGCGATAACACCGCAAGTCCGACGAGGACCGCTCCTAGCTCGACCAGTAGTCCCGGATGCTCCACCTATCAACCGGCTCGTAGGAGCTCAACGACCTCTTCGATCCCACGCGCGGTCCCAACCACCACTAGATAGTCGCCGCTCTGGAGGAGGTCTTGAGGGCCGGGGGCCGGGACGGCATCGTCACCCCTCACGATCGCGACCACCGAGACGCCCGTGCGGGTGCGGATCCGAGCATCGCCGATGGTGCGACCGGCATAGACCGAGTTCTCTTGGATCGGAAGCCAGTCGATTGCGAGGCCTTCTATCTGCTGCTGCAGCTCCGCGAGCTCCTCCGCCACCCGCGTCGCGCCGAGCAGCTCGGCAAGCGTTCGCGCATCGTCCTGCGAGAGCCCCAGCACCCGCTGGAACTCGTCTGGATCATCGCTTCGTGAGACGTAGATCTCTCGAAGGCCCGAACGGTGGGAGACGACGCCGATGCGCTTGCCCTCCGACGTCTCGAACTCGTAACGGATCCCGACGCCCGGCAACTTGACCTCGTGTATATCGCTCATTGGACGTTCCTCCCTGCAGGCTCGGGATCCGCCGTCGCGGATCGGAGGCTACCGGTCAACCGTCGATGTGTGGGCCCGCGCCCGGCCCGGCTCTCGAGCGCTCGAAGATCGCCACGACGCGCGGACGCCCCATCGATGGGGTCGTCCCCCGCGGATCCTTCCTAATCCGTATCCGCCCGGCCGGCTCTGGCGTCTATCTCTTTCCACAGCCGCGTCCCTATGGGGCTCTCCGCTTCTTCCGCCAGATGCCCGATGAGCCCGGCCGTCCGCGCCAGGAGGGCGAAGCCGCGCGTGAGCGCGGGCGGGAATCCAAGATCGAGCAAGGCGGCTCCCGCTACGCCGGCGCCGTTGACCGGCAGCGTCTTACCTGTCGCCGAGCCGAAGGCGACGGCGACCTGTTCCAGGAGTCTCAGATGGGGGCCCAACAGGTCGTTCTCGGCCGCGAGTTGGTACATCCGCGGGGTGCGGGGGTCGGATTCGGTGTGGATGGGATGGCCGAGGCCCGGGACCCTCTTGCCGGCATCGAGCTGTTGTTTCACGGCCCCGCCGGCAGCCGCTACGAGCGACGCATCATCGACCCCGCCGTCGGGAAGATGCGTGATGATGTCGTGCAGGAACCGAGCCGTGTCTTCTACCGGCCCCAGGAACACGCTGCCGGCTCCCAACAGACCTGCGGCTATCGCCCCCTGCAGCGACTCCGGCGCGCCGGTATAGGTGAATCGCGCGGCGAGCGCGGTAGGCGTAAGCCCATGATCCGCCAACGACGTGAGCACGGCGTCGAACAAGAGCGCCTCTTCGTCCGAGGGAACACGTCCGGACGCCAGCAGGAAGGCTGCCTCCGAGAACGACAACTTACCCATGACATCGTCGGCGAGGTTCCGCCCCCGCACCGTTATCGACGTCGAGGTCGCTCCACCCACGGATGTGCGGAGCCAGCCACCTTCGCTCTGCCGATCAACCATGCGCTTCTCCCCCACTCGACGCCCTGGTATCCAGATCTTCCTCCGCATCGTTGCGATCCCGCGCGAGTTGTGGCTTCGAGATCCGACCGGTCGGGGTATGCGGAAGCTCGTCGACCAGCTCGAAGTAACGCGGCACCTTGAACGGGGCGAGTCGCTCCGCCACGAAGTCTCTGAGTTCCACCATCTCAACCGCGTGTCCGGTCGCCAGCACGACGAACGCTTTCACGTCTTCCTCGGACAGTTCGGAAGGCACCCCGATCACGGCCGCCTCAGCTACGGCCGGGTGCACTTCCAGGGCAACCTCCACCTCCAGAGGTGAGAGATTCTCACCTCTTCGTCGTATCAGTTCCTTCTTGCGACCGACGAACGTGAACGTTTCGTCATCGTTGACCGTGACCAGGTCGCCCGTACGTAACCACCCGTCGGCCAACACCCGCTCTGTCTCCTCCGGCATGTCGTAGTAGCCGAGCATGAGGGCCGGGTTCTTCAGCTGGAGCTCACCCGTTTCCCCAACCTCGACCTCGCGCTCGCCATCCATCACGCGCCCGAAGCCGACTTCGCCCATGGTGGGATGTTGACGCAGGCTGCCGAGCGTGCCGTAGGGGCGGGTGCCCTTCCTCCATATCAAGCCGTAAGGACTCTCCGAGAGCGCGTAGCCGCAGATGAGCTGGAGATCGAAGCGCCGCTCGATCTCCAGCTGCCGTTCCCTCGGCGGCGTGGGTCCCGTGTAGCAGAGCCTCAGCGGGTTGTCGGTATCGTCTTCGCTTTCCGGCTGGCGCATCAGGATCTCCAACATCGCACCGATCGCGTTGAACTCGGTAGCACCGTACCGACGGGCCGAGTCCAGGAATCCGCTTCCCGAGAATCTGGATAGGAGCACGAGTCCGGCCCCAGCGGCGACGGAACCCAGGGTCGAATACGCGGGAGCGTTGATGTGGAAGAGAGGAAGAGACGTCATGAGGCGGTCTTCCTCCGTGAGCCCCATCCAGAAAGGGAAGCCTTCTCCGGCCATCGCGTAGGCACGCTGCGTCTGCATCACGAGCTTGGAGCGGCCCGTCGTCCCCGACGTGGGGATCATCACGGAAACGTCGTCCGGCCGCGCTCCGATCGGAGGTGGCTCGCCCGAGGACGCCGTCAGCTCGTCCACCATGATCACGGTCGAGCCCGCGCCGGTCTCAGCGATGCTCTTCTCCACGACCTCTCGAAGCTCTGTATCCGTCACCGCCAGGCGGGGACGCACCTGCGCAAGGAGACCCTCAAGTTCCGATGGGCTGCTCGCCGGATTGACCGGGACGAAGATCGCACCGAGCCGCATCACCGCGAGCCACGTGAACAGGTAATCGGCAGAGTTGCGCGTCGTCGCGAAGACCATCGATTGATGCTCGATCCCGATCTGTGCAAGAGCGTCGGCTATCGACCCGATGCGACGATGAGCCTCTCCATACGTGTAGGTGTCATCCTCGTAGCTCAACCATCGCCTATCGCTCCGGCGCTCGAGCGTCCGTTCGAAGAGCTCCGGGATCGTCAGCAAGATCGGTCAAGCGATGCGTGAAGCATCCGACTCGTCGGTTACGGCTTCAGAGGGGGCGACCCAATCGTGGGCCCACTGTTCGACCGCGCCGATCGCGGCCTCGAGATCGCGTCCCTTGGCGGTCAGCTCGTAGCCGACGGTGACGGGCTTCGCAGGTTCGACCTTCCTAACGACCAGCGCCTCCGCTTCCAGCTCCTTGAGCCGCAGACTCAGCGAACGGTCCGAGATGTCGGGCACTCGGGCGGATATCTCGGAGAACCGCAACGGCCGGTCCAGCAGAGCTCGGAGTATCGTTCCGCTCCACCGCTTGCCGACGAGCTCGATAGCTTTCTGGAAGTGGGGACAGAAATCGCGGTCCGGGGAATGCACGTTCATCTACCCAACTCACTCATGCTCGGCAGCGGGGTCAGCTGCTTCTCCAGCTCCGCGCGCAGATACTTGTAGTTCGGCGGCAGGGCGAGGTCCTCGCCGAGCTTGTCGGGTGCCTCGTCGACGGAGAAGCCGGGTCCCTTAGTGGCGATCTCGAACAGTACGCCCGACGGCTCGCGGAAATAGATCGACTTGAAGTAGAACCGGTTGATAACCGGGGTCACGTTCGCCCCCGCCGCAGCGACACGGTCACGCCACCGCTGGTGCTCGTCCATCGAGCATGCCCACGCGACGTGATGGACGGTGCCTGCGCCTTCGACACCCCGGCCCGGGGCTCCGTCGTAGACGAAATGCGAACCACGGCTCTCGCCCCGAACGGTCCACGACGAATCGGAGTCGCGCTCGAACCCGAGCGTCGACTCCAGGAGATCCCTGCTGCGCTCGACGTCGTTGGTGTACACACGCACACCATCGAACCCCAGAAGGGCGTGCTCGTCCGGGACTTCGGGGTGCCGAGCCTTCAACGGCTCGTCGGCGGTCTCCACGACCGCGATCTCCAGGGCGAGCCCCTCGGGATCTTCGAACCGGAGCCGGCCGGCCTCGCGCGTCGAATCGAAGCCGTGTTCCTTCAGGCGTTGCTCCCAGAAGTCGAGCGAGGCGTCGGATGCCACCCGCCAGGTGATCAGGTGGATCATCCCGGCCCCCGCGACGCCCCTTTCCGCGCCGGGGTACTCGAAGAAGGTGATGTCAGAGCCGGCCCCGCCCTTTTCGTCGGCGTAGAACAGGTGGTAGATCGTCGGGACGTCCTGATTGACCGACTTCTTCACCAGCCGCAACCCGAGGGTTCCGGCGTAGAAACGGACGTTAGCCGGGGCATCGCCGGTGATGCAGGTGATGTGGTGGATGCCGTCGAGCTTCATGATCCCTCCCCGGTCGAGCCGTCCGTAGATCCGTACAACCTCACTAACCTCTTGTAAGTAACTATAGCGAGTGGAAGACTATTCCCGACAGCAGGCTGTAGGGCTAGGAGGAGGGCAAGTGACGACAGACGTGAACCGAGCGGAATGGAACGCCATGGACTTCGCCGCGAAGGACAACCTTCTGCGGATCGTCCGGGAAGAGGCAGAGGCCTTCTTCGCTCTCGCCGAGGTTCCCGAGAACTGGCAGATGCCCACGGCTGCAGGGCACTGGCAGGTCCGGGACATCGTTGGTCACCTCGTGGATACGACCGAGGGCTACATCGACCGCTTCGAGACCACCCGCGGGGGCGCGACGGCGGAGGCCATCGCACCCATCACCGAGATGTCCCTGAACGCGGACAAGTTCGCTCTCGAGTTCCGCAGCATGGAGCGTGAAGAGCTTCTGGCTCGCCTCCGCGACGCGTTCGGTCGCGCCATGAAGATGTTCGAGGAGGTCAGCGCCGAAGACTGGGGCACATTCATGATCACCCACGCCTACATGGGTTCCGTCCCCGCGTTCTTCTACCCGATCGGCCAGCTCATGGACTACGGCGTCCACGGTTGGGACGTGCGTGAGGGCCTGGACATGGCTCATTTCCTGAGCCCGGACGCGGCCGACATGCTCGTGCCGTTCATGTTCGTCCTGTGGCAGGCAACCACCGACACTTCGCGACTCAAGGGGGGCGATCTCGACGTGGCCGTGCGGGTGTCGGGTCGCAACGGCGGCGTTACGCGCATAAGGGTCACTAAGGAAGGCATGACCTACGAGCCCGGTACCGAGGAGGGCGCCCAGGTCGTCATCGACTTCGACCCGGCGAGTCTGGTTCTTACCGCCTTCGGTCGTGCTCGTTCCGGCACCCCTCTCGGCGATCAGGATGCAGCACGCCGCTTCGCGGGGTTGTTCTTCCGAATCTAGCCGCTTGACCTAGGTCCCATCACTGGCGCCGTCCGCCTCGGTTCGGAGACGGGCGGCAGCGGCCGACATGGCGCGCATCTTTCCGTCCGCCGCCTCGCGCGTGAGGTATTTCATCCCGCAGTCCGTTGCGATGACGACCTTGTCGGCGTCGACGTACGGCAACGCGCGTCGTACTCGCTCGCGAACCACCTCGGGGCTCTCGACCTCGTTGGTGGACAGGTCGATGACGCCAAGGATTATCGTCTTCCCGGTTAGGTCCGCCAGGACTCCTGGGTCCAGGTTCGACTGAGCCGTCTCGATCGAGATCTGATCGCAGCTACACGCGGCGAGCTCCGGAAGGAACGAGTAACCGGAAGGACGCTCGTGGATGATCGCCGCGTAGCCGAAGCAGATGTGTACCGCCGTCGTTCCATCGATCCCGTCCAGCGCGCGGTTCAGCGCCGCAAGACCGTAGGCACGCGCGCCTTCTGGTCGCGCCTGCATGTAGGGCTCATCGATCTGCACGATGTCTGCGCCGGCCGCGAAGAGGTCACGGATCTCCACGTTGCAAGCGTCCGCGTACGCCATCGCTACCGATTCGTCATCGGGGTAGAAGTCGTTCTGGGCCTGCTGGGACATGGTGAAGGGGCCGGGCACCGTCATCTTTATCGCTCGATCCGTCCGTGCCCTTAGGAAAGCCACCTCGTCGGCGCCGATGGAACGGGGGCGCTCGATCGGGCCCACTACCCTCGGAACGGGGTTTGGGTTACCGCTGCGATCGAGAGCGGTCCCGGGGTTGTCGACGTCGACGCCTCCCAGAGCAGTGGCGAAGTGGTTCGAATAGCTCTCACGTCTCATCTCACCATCGGTGACGATGTCGAGCCCGGCATGAACCTGTGCGTCGATCGCCACGATCGTCGCGTCTTCCTGCGCTTGCGGGAGAAGTTCGGCGCCGACGCGCCAGAGCTCTCGGGCGCGCACCCGCGGAGGGAAACGCTCCGCCAGCTTTGCCCGGTCGATCAGCCAGTCGGGTTGGGGGTAGCTGCCGACGAGCGACGTCGGGAACAGGGGGAGCTGATGCATCATCTCATTCTGCACGCGTCGGCCTCGTCGGTCACCCACGAGGCCGGCGGCGACTCGGACGGTACATACACGTCGAGATCGTGGCGAGCTCCACCCGATCCCAGGGCGACGTCGTCGTCGGCATCTGGGACGATAGAGGCAGAAGCCCGAGGGAAGGAGTGGTCGTAGTGCACTACGACGCCGATACCGCCCTCATCGTGGTCGACGTTCAGAACGATTTCGCGGACCCCGGCGGTAACCTGTATGTGCGCGGCGGTGAAGAAGTGATCCCCGTGATCGATCGCGAAATCGATCGCGCGGTGGCGGCGGGCGCTCTGGTCGTCTACACGCAGGATTGGCATCCGCCCGACACGCCTCACTTCGAGAAGGACGGAGGGATCTGGCCGGTCCATTGCGTCAAGGGCACCTGGGGGGCCGAGCTCCACCCCGACCTGAAGATCGTGGGCGAGACCATCCGCAAGGGGACTCAGGGAGAAGACGGCTATTCGGGATTCACCGTGAGGGATCCCCGGAGTGGAGATGAACGAGCGACGCCGTTGGAGGATCTGCTCCGGGAGCGACACATCAAGAAGGTGGTCGTCACCGGGCTGGCGACCGACTACTGCGTCCGGGCGACCGCTCTCGATGCAGCCGACAAGGGTTTCGCGACGACGGTACTCGCCGAAGCGGTCCGGGCCGTCGACCTCGAGAAGGGGGACGGCGACAAGGCGCTCGATGAGGTCCGACGTGCCGGAGGCACGGTCGAGTGAGCGATTGGGTCGGCGACGACAACATCGCGCTTCTGACGGATCTTTACGAGCTGACGATGGCAGCGAGTTACTTCGAGAACGACATGCGCGATCAGGCGACGTTCGATCTCTTCATCCGGGAACTGCCCGAGCAGCGCAACTTCCTGGTCGCGTGCGGGCTCGAGCAGGCGCTCTCCTATCTCGAGAACCTGCACTTCACCGAAGATCACCTCGGATACCTACGTTCGCTCGATCTCTTCGAGGATCGATTCCTTTCTTTCCTCGGCGACCTACGGTTCACCGGTGAGGTGTGGGCGGTGCCCGAGGGGGAGGCGATCTTCGCCTGCGAGCCCCTCGTCCGGGTGACGGCTCCATTGATCGAGGCTCAGATCGTGGAGAGCTTCCTCCTGAACTGTCTGACCTTCCAAACGATGATCGCGTCGAAGGCGGCAAGACTCAAGATCGCGTGCGGCGACCGTGAGTTCGTCGATTACTCGCTGCGCAGAGATCATGGAGTGGATGCCGCACTGAAAGCGGCGCGCGCGTCATTCGTGGCGGGAGCCGTGGGTACCTCCAACGTCCTGGCGGGCAAGCTCTACGGGATCCCGGTGAGTGGGACGATGGCGCACTCTTACGTGATGGCGTTCGGCGACGAGATCAGCGCGTTCAGGGCCTACGCGCGCCAATTCGCCGATCGTACCGTTCTACTCATCGACACGTTCGACGTGGAGGAGGGAACCCGGAACGCCGTAAGGGTGGCCAAGGAGACGGAAGCCGCCGGCGGAAAGGTCGACGCCGTGCGCATCGACTCCGGCGATCTCGCCGACCTAACCCGGTCGGTGCGAAAGATCCTCGACGAGGACGGACTGGATCACGTGAAGATCGTCCTCTCGGGAGATCTCGACGAATATCGCATCCGTCGGTTGCTCGAGGCGAACGTTCCCGCCGACGTGTTCGGTGTAGGCACACAGCTCGGAACGAGCGGCGACGCTGCCTCGCTCGGAGGTGCCTACAAGCTCGTGCAGGACTCGAACGGGCCTCGCATCAAACTCTCGGCGGGGAAGGCAACGACCCCCGGGCGCAAGCAGGTCGTGCGCTTCGGGGACGGTAACGATGAGCGCCACGACCTGATCACGCTGGAGGACGAAGAGGTCGCCGGCGGTCGCCCTCTCCTCGAGCGCGTCATGGCGGAAGGCCATCCGACACGACCTCCCGAGCCCTTAGCCGTGCTCAAGGATCGCTGCCGGCGCGCGGTTACATCGCTGCCGGAGAGGCTGTTGACGCTGGAGGGCACGCCCGACCCCTACCAGGTACGTCTCTCGAGCCGGCTGCGGGATCTCGTCGACCAGATGCACCGCTCGTCTCGCTGAGATCCCGGCCTCCACGGACGGCGGGGGCAGCCTGGCAGGAGGCGTATGTTCGTCGGATGGACACAGCGAAGCTGACCACGAGCTATGCCAACCTTGCCGTGCGCGTGGGGACCAATCTGCAGCCGGGCCAGGACTTGCTTATCGATGCCTCCCTCGAGCACGTCCCGTTAGCTCGCGAATTGACGCGTGCCGCCTTTGAAGCCGGAGCGCGCCATGTGGATGTGAGGTACGTCGATCCGCACGTACGTAGGGCCATGATCGAATATGCGGAGGATGACGTCCTTTCCTGGACGCCTCCGTACATCCTCACGCGCTTCGAGCATCTGGAGCAGCAGAGGGGCGCGGTCATATCCGTCGTTGGTGAGGCCGAACCAGAGCTGTTCGCGGATCTCGATCCTCAGAGGGTTGGCCGGGCACGGATGGTCGCTCGAGCCGAGCAATGGAATCGGCAGCTGAACGCGCGGGCGATCCCATGGGCGATCGTCGCATTCCCCAACGCCGGTTGGGCGGAGGCGGCCTTTGGGGAGCCGGATGTCGACCGGCTCTGGGACGCCGTCGCGAAAGCGACCCGCCTTTACGACCCCGATCCGATCGAGGCTTGGTGGGCACGCGTGAAGGAGCTCGGCGTCCGCGCCGGCACACTTAACGAGCAGAAGTTCGAAGCGATCCACTTCAGCGGCCCGGGGACCGATCTGCGCGTTCCGTTGAACGCCGGTTCCCGGTGGATGTCGGCCGACTTCGAAACATCATGGGGCCAGAAGCACGTGCCCAACCTTCCCACGGAAGAGGTCTTCACGACGCCGGACTACAGGGGCGTCGAGGGAGCCGTCAGATCCACAAGGCCGTTGCAACTACCGAACGAGGGAGTGACCGTTCGGGACCTGAGCATCCGGTTCGCGTCCGGCAAGGCCGTCGAGGTCCAGGCGACCGAGGGTGCCGAGGTCATCAAGGCTCAGATGGCGCTCGACGAGGGGGCTCCCTACCTCGGCGAGATCGCGCTCGTCGATGAAACTTCTGCCGTCGGAAGGACGGGAGTGTCCTTCGGGAACACGCTCTTCGATGAGAACGCCACCTGCCACATCGCCTACGGCACGGGATTCACCTTCGCCGTCGAGGGAGCGGATGGCCTTTCGATCGAGGAGCAGAAGGCTGCAGGGATCAATTACTCGCAGGTCCACACGGACTTCATGATCGGAGGGCCCGAGGTCGACGTGGATGGGATCACCTCTAGCGGAGGGATCGTGCCGATAATCAGGGACGACGCCTGGCAGCTCTGAGATCCGATCGTCGCCCACGCTCGGCACCTCCTCGAGCGTCGATCGCCGACGAAAGTCGGCCCTCCTGCAACCTTCCGACGGAGAAGGTGGTCTCTAACGCGTGACACGAAGAGCCAAGGAGAGGGACGAGCGGTTCGCAGCCTTCTTCGACGCCGAGAGCGAGAAGCTTCGACGTCTCGGGATCTTCCTCACGGGCGACCCCGAGGAGGCGGCCGAGCTGGCACAGGAGGCGCTCGCTCGCACCTACCGCCATTGGTGGCGCGTCCGCGAGGAGGATCCGGGGCCTTACGCCCGTCGCATCCTCGTGAATCTCGTCCGTAGCCGCCATCGGCGAGCGCTCCTGGAGAGACGTCACCCACAGAGGGTCCGGGACTCCGTGCCCTCGGAGGCGTGGAAGGTAGACGAGTGGCTGAGGGTGGCCGACGCCCTCGCTCAACTCACTCCCGTCCGGCGAGCGGTCGTCGTTCTGCGCTTCTACGAAGACATGAGCCAGGAGGACATCGCGCGAACGCTCGATCGGCCTCTCGGGACGGTGAAGTCGGACATGCACCGAGCGCTGGCTCAGCTCCGGCCGCTCCTGGAGAACACGGAAAGGCAGAGAGCATGAGCTACGAGGATCGGCTTCGAACCCTGCTACAACAGGCGAGCGGCGCACTCCCTGATGGACCCAGGGTGGACCGGGACGACACGATCCGGAAGGCGAAACGGGACCATCACGTCAACATGGCGGTGGCGGGGATCGCCGCGGCCGCGGCGCTGGCGATCGGCGCGATCTCGGGGAGCGTTTTCCTGGGCGGGGACGACCTCCGGCCGCCACCTCCCATCGGGCCGCCCGCTCCCGAACGATCGGCCGAGCCCACCTCGACCCCGACCCCGACCCCAACCGGCCCGCCCGACGTGTCCTGCTCGGCAACGGGGATGTCTCCCGAGCCATCGGAACAGGACCTGCCCACCGCGGTCGCCCGGCTGCGTGCGCAGATCGTCGAGGCCGCGGTCCTGTGCGACTACCGGGAGCTCGCGCGGCTCGGCACGGGCGGCGATGGGTTCAGCTATGGCGCAGGATCGGGCGATCCGGCGCGGTACTGGGAACGACTCGAACGAGATCCGGATGGCGACGAGGAGCCCATGGCCCTGCTGGTCGGGACCCTGGAGCTCCCGCATTGCGTCGAACGGGCAACCAGCGCCGGAGTCACCCTGTACGCATGGCCGGGGGTGCAATGCAGCACCTCCACCGACGAGGACTACGACAGCCTCGTCGAATCGGGCCTGTACACCGAGCAGCAGGTCCGGGCGTTCAAGGACGCCGGTGGCTTTCTCGGGTGGCGCATCGGCATCACAGAAGAGGGCGACTGGCTCTATTTCACCGCGGGTGACTGAATCGCCCCCGCACGACCCGCTCCCCGTGGGCTCCCGACGGGGATCGAGGAGTGGGCGCCGCGACCCGGGCCTGCTATGCGGTCAGAGTCTGCTCGATGGCGGACGCGGCCCGATCGATCTCGTCCGCCGAGACGCTGAGCGGCGGAGCGATCCGCAGGACGTTGCCGTAAAGGCCCCCCTTGCCCACCAGCACACCGAGTGAGCGGCATCTCTCCTGCGCTGCGGTCGCCGGTTCGGGGGCCGGGTCCATGCTGCCCGGCTCCACGAACTCGACCCCGATCATCAAACCCCTGCCCCTGACCTCACCGACATGCGATGCATCCTCCGCCGCGAGCCGCAACCGCTCGATCAAACGGCGACCCATCTGCTTGGCGTTCGCCTGAAGATCTTTATCCAGGAGGTAACGAAGGTTGGCCAGACCGCCCGCCGCGGTGAGATGCGTGCCGCCGAAGGTCGAGATCGAGTTCGCAGGTACCGAATCCATGATCTCGGCACGTGCCACGACCCCGGCCAGCGGCAATCCGTTGCCGACCCCTTTGGCGAACACCAGCGCATCGGGACGAACCCCGTGAGCGTCGATGCCCCAGAAGTGGTCCCCCGTCCGACCCCATCCCGTCTGGACCTCGTCCGAGATGAACGGGATGCCGTACTCGTCCAGCACCGATTTGAATGCGCCGAACAGTCCGTCCGGAGGTACGGCGAACCCGCCCACACCCTGGATGGGCTCGGCGATCATGCATCCGACGTCGCCTGCGGTCTGCGTGTCGATCACGTTACGCAGATCGTCGACACAAGCTGCGATGTATCGGTCGGTGGGAAGGTCGCGCCATGGGCTCCGGAAGGGGTAGCTCCCGTGGACGTAGCTGACGGATAGGGGCGAGAAGGCGGTCGGCGACCATCCCCGATTCCCCGTCACGGCCACTGCCGTGAACGATCGGCCGTGATAGCTGTTCCGCATCGCGAGCACCTGGTTGGAACGCCTGTAGGTGGCCGTGATCAGCAACGCGGCTTCGATGGCGTCCGTTCCCGATGGAAGGAAGAACACCTTCGGATCGTCCACTGGTGCCAGATCGGCGATCCGTTCGGCGAGCTCGATAGCAGGCTCGACGAGGTAAGCGGTGGACGAATGCAGGATGCGACCTGCCTGCTCTCGGATCGCGTCCACGATCTCGGGCACATTATGGCCCGAGATCGTGGTCAGGATCCCGCCGAAGAAGTCGAGGTACTCGTTGCCCTCTGCGTCCCACACCCGGCAGCCTTCACCGCGCACGAGAGCGATCGGCTGCTGGTGATACAGCGACAGCCACGACGGCATGACCTGTCGGTGCCGCTTCAGCAGCGATGCATGCTCTTCCACGCCGCAACTGTATTCGGCGCACGAGGTTTCGAAGAACGAAAGAGACGCCTACTTACTCGAGTACCAAGGGTCGCTTAGGTCGATGAACTTGGGCTCACCGTCGGAGATCGCTTGCCACTCGCTCATGAACTCCTCGAACTCGGGAGCAGACGCCGATTCCTTCTCGTTCACGCGCGCCTCGGCTTCGGAGGTGAAATAGATGGCGTTCGTGAAACGTCCGTTCTGCGGATGCCATGCCACGATCCCACCGATCACATCCGGCCGCATCTGACTCATCTGGTCTTGCCCGGCCCTATCGAGCTCGCGCCCCTTCTCGACGTCGGTCACCTTGCCCTGGATCACCTGGACGAACCCGGCGTCGTCGGAACCTCCATCCTTCATAAGGTCGACCTCGGTGCAGTCGTGGAACATGGGGTCTTCGAGGTACTGCGCCGTCTCCTCCCACCACGCGGACTGCTCGGGACTCCCACTGTTGGCCTGGGCCGCTTCCTCGCTCTCGAAGCGAGCGAGGGCGATGAACTCACCCTCTGCGGAGACTCCGGCCGTACCGCCCAGGTAGCCCGTGGCCGCGGGCTTGAGCTCCTGGTCCCACCTCTCCCACTGCTTGCGCAAGCCGGAGGGGTCCTTGGCCTTGCCCTGGATCACCTGTACGAACATGAGCTCCTCCCTTCCTCGGTTTCACCTCGTTCTACAACCCCTGGCGGTGGCGTCAAGTCGCAGAGCCGCGGGGCGATCGGGGGGCCGATTCGAACAATCGACGTTCCCCGACCCCCGGGCGAGATCGGCTCCCCTCAGCATCGAGGCCCTCGTCCAAACTGCAACGTTGCCCCTTTCCGTACCCTCGGCCTCTCGTCGGGGGGCCATTCGCCTCTACCGGCCCGGACCCGGGCGGTGGACGCTCGGGCGAAGCGCCAGGGGTACAGGAGGATCTGGCACGGGCCGGGTCCGTATCCGATCAGAGAATGGAGCAGAGCCGATGCCGACCCTCACGAAAGCTGGTGTAGATCCCCTCGATCCGATGCCTACCACAGACTTGATGGGAAACACCCTCGATCTGTCACGTCCGGAGCTGACGTCCTTGATAGACCGATATGTGCCCAAGTCGCCGGGGCGCCTCACCTCGCTACTTGGCCGGCCGACCGCGCTGATCGTCGAGAGGCGCAAGGGAGAAGAAGGCCCGTTGCGGCAAGCCCTCGAGGATGAGGGCTGGTTCGTCAAGACCTGCTCGGGGCCCGGGCAACATGATTGCCCGATCCTGCGCGGACGGCACTGTCCGTTGCGCGAATCGGCGGATGCCGCGATCGTCTTCGTCGAGCCGCGGGATATCCACCTCGGCCAGGTGCCTCGGTTGCGCTGCGCGGCAGACTCCTCATCTCCAGGCGTCGTCGCCGTCGAGCGTCGGCTCGATCCACCCAGTTTCGGGAGCTCAACGGCAACCATAGGAGCGCTTCGGGGTCCCGACGGCATCCTCAGAGTCGTATCGGCGTTGCTCGGAGCAGAGCACGGTGAGTAACCCGGGCGCTCGTCGGAGGCCGACAGCCGCGTTCGAGCGCCTGAGCACGGTCACACTTCCGAGCCACGTGGCTGCCCGCGCGGGCGTTCGGAAAGTCAGGAGGGCCGGGGCGTGCTTGCCGTCGCCTCCTTCAGCTCTTGCCATGCCCGGCGGGCCTCTTCCACGGAGCCCTCGTCCTCGATCGTCGTGATGTCCCCCGGGTCCTTGTCCAGGATCACCGACCTCAGCACACGTCGCATGATCTTGCCGGAGCGGGTCTTCGGGAGCGTGTTTACGAAGTGAAGTTCGCCTATCACGGCAACCGCTCCGAGCTCATCGCGCACGGTCTCACGCAGTTCCCGCTCGAGGTCCGCCGAGGGCTCGCGGCCTTCCTTCAATACAACGAAGGCGGAGATGACCTCACCCCTGACCTCGTCGGGGCGGCCGGTGACGCCCGCTTCCGCCACCGCGGGATGCTTGAGGAAGGCGGTCTCCACCTCGATCGTTCCCATGCGATGCGCAGCTATCTTGATGACTTCGTCCGCTCGTCCCGCGAACCATACGTATCCGTCTTCGTCGATATGCGCCGAGTCTCCGGTGAAATAGACGCCGTTGATCCGTTCCCAGTAGTCGCGCCCGTAGCGCTCCGGCTCTCCCCATAGCGCCGGGGTAAGGCTTGGGAAGGGGCGGCGGATAACGAGCACACCTTTCTCGCCGGGCCCACATTCCCTTCCATCCGGCGTCATCACGGCGACGTCGATGCCGGGGAGCGGAAGCGTCGCGGAGCCGGGCTTAGTGGGAAGCATCGCTACCCCGTAGGGGTTCCCGATCGCAGGCCCACCGGTCTCGGTCTGCCACCAGTGGTCGATGACCGGGATCCTGTCGTCCAAGACCTGCTTCTGCAGCCACTCCCACGCAGGGGCGTTCAGCACCTCTCCCGCCGACATGATGCGTCGTAGCGAAGAGAGATCGAAGCCGCTCGCCGGCTTCTCCCCGTAGCGCATCAGAAGGCGGACCGCGGTCGGCGACGTGAAGATCCCGGTGACGCCGAACTCCTCGACGATGCTCCAGACGGCCTCCGGGCCCGGGTGATCGTAGGCCCCTTCGTATGCGATGGTCGTGCAGCCGAACAGCAACGGGGCGTAGACGATGTAGCTGTGTCCGACGACCCAACCGATGTCCGATGTAGACCACCACACGTCGGCCTCGTCCATCCCGAAGCACCATCTGCCCATGCTGTAGATGCCAACCTGGTACCCGCCGTGAGTGTGTACGGCAAGCTTCGGCTTCGCCGTAGTGCCCGAGGTGGCCAGGATGTAAGCGGGTTCGTTGGACTCCATGCGCTCGAAGGCTCCGCTCTCGCCGTCGGCCATGGAGAGGAATTCGTTCCAGTAGAGGTCGCGGCCGGATTCCATGCTGGGTTCTTCGGCCGTCCGGCGTAGCACGACGACTCGCTCCACCGTTTCGCCCGCAGCCTTGAGAGCGGAGTCGACGATGTGCTTGAGGGCAACTTCCCCTCCCTTGCGGAAGGTGACGTCTGCCGTGAACACCAACCGGGAGCCACTGGCGGCGATACGGTCTCCAAGCGCCCCGGCACCGAACCCCGCGAACACAACGGAGTGGATCGCACCGATGCGCACGGCGGCCAGCATCAGCGTGATCGCCTCGGGACACGTCGGCATGTATACGGTCAAGCGATCGCCCTTGCGGATCCCCATGCCGCGCAGGGCAGCCGCGGTGCGTTCAACCTCGTGGTGGAGCTGAGCATACGTAAACAACCGCCGCTCACCGCGCTCGTTCACGTATATCAACGCGGTATGTCCGGCCCGGCCCCGCGCAAGATGGTGGTCCAGGCAGCTATACGACAGGTTCGTCTCACCCCCGGTGAACCATTTGAACGTCGGGAAGTCATGTTCGAAGACGCGATCCCATGTGCGGAACCACGGTAAGTGCTGCGCGGCGCGGTCCCAAAACGTTTCTGTGTCGCGCTCGGCTTCCTGGCGTAGGTCACGAACCATCGGGTTTATCAGCTCCAGGGCAGTTTCCGTCATCCCGACCAACTCCTCGACCGTTCAGCCTCGTGCAACCATCGGAAACGCCACCTCGAGCACCGCGCCCAGGTCGCCTGCGCTACTCCTCCTCGCCGGCCGCCTTCAGGGCATCCGATTTACCCCGTATCTCGTCCAGGATGGGCGCATTCAATAAGGTGGTGACGTCGCCCAGCTCGCGTCCCTCCGCGACGTCTCGCAAGAGCCGCCGCATTATCTTCCCCGAACGCGTTTTGGGAAGATCGTCTGTGAAGATGATGGCGTGCGGACGCGCTATCTTGCCGATCACCTCTGCAACGTGAGCGCGCAGCTCCTGCAGCAGGGTTTCGTCGCCCTCACGCCCCGCCTTGGGCGTCACGAAGGCGACGATCCTCTCCCCTTCTTTCGGATCCTGGCGGCCCACCACCGCCGACTCCGCGACCGCCTTGTGATCGACCAGAGCAGATTCCACCTCGTACGTCGAGATGCGATGGCCCGCGATGTTCATCACGTCATCCACCCGACCCAACAGCCAGAAGTCGCCGTCCTCATCGAGCTTGGCGCCGTCGCCGGGGAAGTACGTGTCTCGGCCGAATCGTGAGAAGTACGTGTCGAGATAACGCTGCTCGTCCCCCCAGATCGTGCGAAACATGGGAGGCGTCGGGCGCGTGAGCACGAGATAGCCGCCGCCGCCCTTGCCGACGGGCTTCCCCTTGTCGTCGACGACATCGGCGAAGACGCCGGGGAAGGGTTTCGTTGCCGACCCCGGCTTCAGCGTCGTGATGCCCGGCAAGGGGTTGATCATGATGGCTCCGGTCTCGGTCTGCCACCAAGTGTCCACCACCGGTGTCTTGCCTCCGCCGATGAACTCCTGATACCACACCCATGCCTCGGGATTGATCGGCTCCCCCACCGTGCCCAACAAGCGCAGGGAAGACAGATCGTGCTTAGCCGGATACTCGGTGCCCCACTTCATATGCGCCCGGATCGCGGTCGGAGCCGTGTACAGGATCGAAACGCCGTACTCCTCGACGATCGACCACCATCGGTCCTTATCGGGCCAGTCCGGCGCGCCTTCGTAGAGGATCGAGGTACAACCGTTGGCGAGCGGACCGTAGACGATGTAGCTGTGGCCCGTGACCCAGCCGATGTCGGCGGCACACCAGTAGACGTCCCTATCCGGTTTGATGTCGAAGATGAGGCGGTGTGTCGACGACACGCCGGTCATGTAGCCGCCGGTGGTGTGGACGATGCCCTTGGGCTTGCCTGTGGTCCCCGACGTGTAGAGAAGGTAGAGGATGTCCTCCGAATCCATCGACTCCGCGTCGCGTTCCGGCGACGCATCGGCGATGAGATCGTGATACCAGAGATCGCGACCCTCCTGCATCGAGACGTCTTCGCCGGTGCGCTTGACGACCACTACCCTTTCTATCGATGGGGACTCCGCTATCGCCTTATCGGAGTTCTGTTTGAGCGGCACGATGTCGCCCCGGCGGTAGCCGCCGTCGGCCGTGATGAGGACTTTGGCCCCCCCATCGTTCATCCGGTCGCGTAGAGAGTCCGCCGAGAATCCACCGAACACGACCGAATGAGGGGCCCCGATGCGAGCGCAAGCAAGCATCGCTACGGGAAGCTCGGGGATCATGGGCAGGTAGATCCCAACGCGATCGCCCCGGGCGACGCCAAGTTCAGTCAGCACGTTGGCCAGACGGCAGACATCTTCATACAGAGCCTTGTAGGTGATGGTCCTCTCCTCGCCGGGCTCGCCGATCCAGTGGTAGGCGACGCGGTCACCGGCCGACGCCAGATGGCGGTCCAGGCAGTTGTAAGAGGCGTTGAGCTTGCCTCCAACGAACCACTTGTGGTGCGGGAACCCGCCCTCGAACACCGTGTCCCATTTGTGGAACCAGTCCAATTCCTCGGCCTGAGATGCCCACCAGGCATCGGGGTCCTGGTTGGCACGTTCGTAGATCGATGGATCCCCCGCGTTCGCCTGGCTCGCGAACGGACCCGGCGGTTCGAACGTGCGGCGTTCCTGCAGAAGGGCCTCTATCGTGTGCTCAACCTTCTCCTCGACCACGAGATCACCCCCTCGTCCCGGTGCTTCGCGCCACAAGAAACCCCCGCGATCACCTCTCGTGCCGCGCGGAGCCGATTTTGCTCCTAGACTCTCACAACTGGTAAGTCCTCCAGACCCCGATTCGGTAGGGGGCGGGTGGCGACAGGGGAACGGTCGGACCTAAGCTCGGATGACGGCCGCGGGCAAAGAGCGGAGCGGTCGGCCATTCATGACGCGCGAGATGCCGCTGGCGCCGCCATTTCGACCGCCGGCCTCCACCGGCGACCACTCGAACCACACGAGGCCGTCGACGACCGATCGTTCCTGAGCGCGATGGACACGATCGAATTCGACTCCATCGAAGAGGTCGATGCGGCCGCCCGCAGCATCAGGCGAGTCGCGATCGAATACGGATCGTTCTTCCTGATGGTTCTCCTGTTCGTGCCGGTTCTGTCGATGGTCGCGCCGGGGTGGTCACGGCGCCCGGTGTGGGCCGGACTCACGCCCGGCTTCCTCACTCTCGCCGTGGGGCTCCACGTTCTCTTCGTGGCAGTCGCGGTAGCCGGGGCGCGCGCTGCCGACCGCATCGAGGACGACATGCTTGGGCGCCCGGAGGATGATTACCGACACCTCCACACCGAACCTTTAGACGAGCTAGGGCTGCGAGCAGATGGTTGAGATCACGGCGCTGTGGATGGCGATGGGGTTGCTCGCCGTCATGCTGTTGATCTCCTGGCAATTACGACGATCCAGCTTGACGACGCTCGACTTCTATCTGGCCAATAGACAGGTCGGCACGTTCGTGAACGCCTGTGCCATCTGCGGCGATTACTTCTCGGCCGCGTCGTTCCTAGGCGTGGCGGCTGCGGTATATGCCATGGGGCTCGACGGCGTTTGGTTCGCCACGGGATTCGCAGCGGGTTTCGTGCTCGTGGGACTGTTCCTCGCCGCGCCTCTCCGCCGCGCGGGACAGTTCTCGATACCCGACTTCCTGGCGAACCGTTATTCCTCCCAAGTCGTTCGCGTAACCGCCGTCGGCGTCGTGCTCGTGGTCGTCCTCCTCTATCTGATCCCGCAGATGACCGGGGTGGGCCTGTCGTGGCAGGTCCTCGTCGGCCACGGTGCCTTCGGGCTGTCGCCGTATTCGACGGGGATCATAGTGGCGAGCGTCGCCATCGTGACTCACTCGGTCCTCGGGGGGATGCGCGCGACGACATGGAACCAGGCGTTTCAGTTCGCGTTCCTCTTCTTCACCGTGCTGTTGCTCGCTGGGATCGCGATCCATCGTGGCTTCTCCTATCCAGACGCCGCCAAGCGGCTATCGCAGGTGCCGCTCGTCGTACCCGCGACTCTGTCTCCGAAGGAACTCGTCGCGGACAGGCCGGACGGGCGCACGAACCTCGAAGCGGCCGCGAGCGTCATGACTCCGGCAGGGTACGAGGAAGTCGTCGCCGGCTTGAACCGGGGCGAAGGATCCATGGAAGTGCTGTTGCCCATCCCAAGCGAACTCGACTCCGAGGACATACGCTTCATGGAACCGGGTGGAGGTTACAACCGGCTACAACAGATAGCGTTGGTCATCACGCTGCTGCTCGGCACCGCCGGTCTTCCCCACATCGTGAACCGCTACTTCACCGGCACTTCAGGACGAGCAGCGCGAAGGTCGACGGTGTGGGTACTCGGACTGGCGGGAGTCTTTTATTTCGTAGCGGTCATGCTGGGGATCGCGGCGCGGGCGGAATTGCCGCGGCTCGTAGGTGCCTCCACGGTGAACGCCGACTTCGTAGACGGCATCGCTCGGGTGCCCGAGCATGCGCTTCTGCTCCTCGCCCGGGAGCTGGGCGGAGAACCGCTGCTGGGCCTCGTGGCGGCGGCCGCGCTGGCGGCGATCTTCTCAACCGTCGCTGGCCTGCTGATAGCCGCCGCCGTGTCTTGGGGGCACGATATCTACGAGCAGTTCATCAATCCACAGGCGTCCGAGCGTCACCGCATCCTGTGGGGCCGGCTGGCGGTGGTGTGCATGGCTGCGATCTCCGCGATGGTAGGGATGAGCGTCGCCGCGCTGGATCGTCGCCCGAACGTCGCCATTATGGTCACGTGGGCGTTCGCCGTGGCGGGGTCCGGGTTCACTCCAATCTTCGTCTTGTCCGTGTGGTGGAAGCGGATGACCGCAGCCGGCGCGGTCGCGGGCATGCTGACCGGCACCGGGCTCGCATTGCTCCTGGTAATCTTCGACGTCGTGGCCCGCGCCGCGGACTGGCTTCCCGCTCCACCGTTCGGCGGCTTCGCGAGCATCGTCGCGGCCCCCGCGGCCGCGATCGTCGGCATCACGGTGTCGTTACGTACTAGACCGTCGCCCCAGGCATCGGCGGCGTGGGTACGGATGCACGGAACCGCCCAGGAAAGGCGCGAGGCTGTGCTGGCGCGCCTCGTCCCCACTGGAGACGAGCGGTGATAGCGGCCATCGCGATGACGACCGCCATCGTAGTTGCCTCGGGCCTCGTCACTCTCGCCGGTCGCGATCCCATGTCGCCATGGACGGTCCTCATCCTCGCCGTCGGCGCCAACGTCGGGCTCGTCTTCGGACTGCGATTCGGGGGCGCGCGTAGCACGCCGGCGGCCGGCCAGCGGCGCATGTTGGGCCTCCTCGAGCACACCCTCCCCGACCTCCGCTTAGGTCTCAACCCCGAGACCGCTCAGCGGACGGCTCACCTTCTGCGATCGGTCTTGAAACAGGACGCCGTGGCCATCACCGACAGAGAACGGCTGCTCGCGTTCTCGGGACGAGGCACCGACCATCACATCGAGGGAGAAGCCGTCGGCGACGGAGTCGCCCGCCGGGTCATCGACTCCGGGCGCCCACTGGTCGCGACCGCCGCCGATCTGGGCTGCGACGGACAGACCGGCCCGTGCCCGCTGCGATCCGCCATAGTTGTGCCGCTCACCTGTGACCGTCACGTCGTGGGGTCCCTCGCGGTTTACCAGGCGAGAGATGGGTTGCCCGACCGTGGTCTCGTCGAGCTCACTCGAGGTCTCGCCGGGATCCTGTCATTACAGCTCGAGCTTTCGCAGGCGCATCGGGGAGCGCAGATCGCGGAAACGGCCAAGCTCAACGCATTGCGAGCCCAGATCAATCCGCACTTCCTCTTCAACACCCTCAACACGATCGCTATGAAAGCGCGAACGGATCCGGAGGAGGCTCGCCGGCTGCTCGTCCGTCTCTCGGATTTCTTTCGCTATGCGATGAAGAACACCGGGCACATGGCGTCTTTCGGTGAGGAGTTCTTCTTCGTTCGCACGTATCTGTTCCTCGAGAAAGCGAGGTTCGAAGATCGACTCAACGTCCGCTACGACATCGATCCCCAGTGCCTGTCGATCGGTGTTCCCGTGCTCACCATCCAGCCGCTCATCGAGAATGCCGTCAAGCACGGGATCGCCTCTAAACCAGACGGCGGAACGGTAGAGCTCAAGGCGCGGCTCGAGCCGATAGCGCGCACGTTACGAGTCAAGGTATGCGACAACGGCGTGGGGATAGAAGATAGACGGATCCCTTCGTTGCTAACCCCCGTCCGGTCGGAGACGAGCGCCCTCGCGAATATCCACGAGCGATTGACGCGCCTGTATGGAGGCAGAGCGTCACTCGACGTCGACTCTCAGGCTGGTAAAGGAACCACAGTAACCGTGAGTTTGCCGCTCAGCTGATGTTCCAAGGGTGGAGGTCAAGATGATCCACGGCGAAGAGACGAACAAGCTCAGGGTACTGATAGTGGATGACGAATATCCGGCTCGTGAGGAACTGCGCTACCTACTGCGCGCGTTCCCCGAGATAGAGGTGGTAGGTGAAGCCGCCCAAGCCGCCGAGGCGCTCGAGCTGATGCGTAACATCGATTACGACCTGTGCTTCCTCGACGTCAAGATGCCGGGCGAGTCCGGCGTCGATCTCGTGAAACACCTAGCGGAGCTTCCTCACAACCCTGCCGTGATCTTCGTAACGGCCTACCCAGATTACGCGGTGGAAGCCTTCGATCTCGACGCGGTCGATTATCTATTGAAACCCTTCGATCAGGCGCGCCTGACTCGCGCACTCCAGAGGATCGTAGAACGAGGGTCGGAAAGCATGGCGGAGGGCGGCCCCAGGGCCGAGACGGAGAGCATCCAGAGCGTCGACAAGATCCCCGTCCCCGACCGGGACCGGACGGTGCTGGTAGACGCCGACGACATCTTGTACGTGACCGCGGCGCGTGGATACTCGTACCTGGTGACGGCGCAGGGACGCCACCTCGTCCCTTACTCGCTCGCCGACCTCGAGCGACGCCTCCGGGGCAAGCGATTCTTCCGGACGCACCGCGGCTACCTGATCAACCTGGAGCGCGCCATGGCCCTGGAGCCCGACTTCAACGGGGGCCTTCAGGTGTTGATGGACGACGAGCAGACGAGGGTGCCCGTCTCCCGGCGGCACGCACGCAGGCTGAAGCAGCTGCTCGGCTTGTGACACCGCCGCCTGGCGTGGTTAACGAGCGAGGATCGGACATACATATCCTTGGCGAAGCAGTCGTCACCATTGGGAGGGATGCATGATGCGACGTGCAGTCGATTGCAGCTGCGGTCACCACCTAGAAGCCGACGACAATGATGAGCTCTTCGTCGCTCTGCGGGCCCATGCAGATGTCTCCCATCCCGAGATGACCGACGACGAGATCCGCGCGATCATCAAGTCATCGGCACGAGACGCCGGCTGAACCACGCCGGCCGCCCGTACGGGCGGCCGACAGGCACATCTGAGGTTGGCCTGCGCTACAGAACCGTATCGAGCACGACGAGCCAGATCACGATCACGACGAGAGAGACGATCAACAGTCGGTCCTCCAGTAGCACTACGTCACCTCCCTTTCAACGGCCGACCGGTAGCCTGGAGCCACCGATCCACGCCACTCGAGATCGCGCAGTCTCGCCGCGACACGACCGGTCCTCACGACCCTCCCCCGCCGGCGGGCGTGGGCGCCTCCTTCTTCTTCCGCCTGAGACCCACCTCTGCGACGACCGGACGGGTCTCTACGATCGCCCGCTCGATCTGCTGCGGCCACGCACGGGACAAGCCGGCCTTGAAGGCGAGGCCCCACATCATGACGAACCCGATGATCCACCAGGTTATCTGCCATGACCACACCGGAGGCAGCCCGGCGATGGACAGGAAATTGTTGCCGAGCACGATGCCGGGGCCGATGGCGAAGATGAACCACAGGGGCGTCACCACGAGGAGCACACGGCGCCATTTGCGCTCGACCGGGTTGGGGCTGTCTACGCTTGCAAGCCACTGCGTGAGCTCACGACGCACGGCGATCACTTCCGGCCGCTGCTCCTCCTCAGCCCGGCGCGTAAAGGCCGTGACCAGGATCGCCGCCGCGAAGCCCACGATGCCGCCCCATCCGGCACTGTGTATGTTCGCCGCATACAGGAACCTCGGCACCGCGAACGTGAGGAGAACCGCCACGATGCCAAGGGCAAGCCCTACCGCAACGCCCTGGCGCGTGAACTTGTTGAGGAACAAGGTATCGACGAGCGGTACGTACAAGAGGAATCCGAACGCGGTGGCGAGTCCGCCCAGCAGCACGAGCGCCGCGGTGTTCGTCAGCGCTACCCACATGGCGACCGACACGATGACGAACACGAGGAATCGGCCCACCCACACCTGCTCGGCGTGGCCCGCGTCGGGCCGCATGTAGCGCACGTAGATGTCCCGCATCAGCATCGCTCCACCGGTTCCCATGTAGGCGGCCCCGGTCGACTGCATGGCCGCCAGAGCGCCGACGACGACGAACCCGGCGAGCGGTCCGCCGATGAGACTGTCGATGATCTGGGGCACCACCTGGGCGTCGGTATCGAAGCTGATCACTCCGTCCTCGAAGAGAGCGCGCGCGCCGAGGCCCTGGATCGCCGTGAAGAAGAAGAGAGCGAACCCGATGAAAAGCGTCGATGCGAATACCTGCTGCCACGGGAACGGTTTCGGGTCCTTGTTCGAGAACGCCCACATGTGGAACGCGGGGGACGCCATGATTCCCATCAGGGAGAACATATAAGTGAGCTGGAACATGCCGGTCCATTTCGTCTCCCCGATGAGCGTCGCCTCCCAAGCCCCGGGAACCTCGAGGTACTTATCCTCCAGGCTGTTGATACGCTCGAGGAAGGGATCCCAGCCGCCCATCTCATTGAGCACGACCGCACCGATCACGATTATGCCGATCCACAACAGGACGGCCTGGACCGAGTCCACCCACGCGACGCTGCGGATGCCTCCCGCGGCGACGTAGAAGAACACGATAGAGGCCAGGAAGATGCTTCCGAGAACGAGGGGCACGCCCGTCGTGACGTTGAAGATCGCGCCCGCGGCGACCAGTTGCACCGCCGTGTAGAAGGCGCTGTATAGGAACGCGATCACCACTATCAGCCAGCGGATCACCTCGCCCCATCCGCGCTCCGCGCCGTAGTAGTAGGAGTAGAGGTCGCCGGGGGTTATGAAGTTGTAACGTTTTCCCAGCAACCACAGGCGTTTGGCGAAGAACGTCGCGGTTATGGGGATCGTCAGCACATAGAAGGAAGCGAACGCGTATGTCAGGCCCTCGAATGCGATCAGCCCCGGGTGCCCGATGTACGTCCACCCGCTGAACGACGTAGCGGTCGCGGCGAGCAGGAACAACCACATCGGAAGCGACCGCTCTGCTATCGACCACCGCCCCGTGGTCTTTGCCCACTGGAAGCCCTTGACGCCCCAGAAGACGCAGTACGCCCAGTAGACGATGGCGAAGATCCATACCCAGGTACCGGTAGCCATGCCTAAACCTCCCGTGGTTCGACGTCGGCCGCACGTCTCAACACCGCTATCACCCTTGGATCGCGTTCACCTGCCCTCAGCACATGTGTCCACCTTTGAGGCTTGCTCGTACAGATCGAGCAGGCAAGCATCAATTCGCGGGAGGCCCATGGCCGCGTCAAGCGTTCCGTGTGTCGTCCGATAGGAGCAGCCGGCACGGCCGCTCGTCCGGCTCGACCGCTCGGGCCGCCAACCAGCCGTTCATGGTCCGTTGACAGCCGCAGGGGCACGGTGGCCCGTCCTTGGCCGCCGCTTTACCGGTCACCGCCTGGTTGCTATCCTCGATGTTCGAGATGGACGCGTGAGAAGGCCGCGTGAGGAGGCGATGTGGATGCCGGCCACCATCGTTGGTGAACGCCTAACGGATGACGCCTTCGAGGAGGAGTTCGCTCGGCTAGCAGAGTCGATGCGAGCCGAAGGGAATGGAAGCGGTGACGGGCACGCAGACGAGCCCGGCGAGGGCGGTGAACGACCGTCGCCCGCTCGTGCCTGGCCGGTCGTCCCGGCGGTCGTAGTGACCGGGATCATCGCGGCGCTGCTGACTGCTTTCGGTATGGTGACGCAGATCTGGGCCAACATGGCCGGGGCGCAGCTGCCGGGTTCCTAGCGGTCTCCGCCACGGTCGCGCCGCGCCGGGCGCCCTTCGGAACGACGGAGAACCGCCGCGTGGGAACGAATCGCAAGCGAGCGAAGCACCCAGAGCGCTCTCCCCGCCGGGAGGGGTCGGCCACGAGCGCGGACCTCCACGACGCCTACCGGGAGTCCGCGCGCACCGCGTCGCGAAGCAGCCTCATGGGTGCGGTTGGGTTCGGTCTGGCGCTCCTGATGCTGGCCCTCCTCGAGGGCTCGTTGCTGATTCCCGACCACACACTGGAGAGGTTCTTCTTCGTAGGGGGCCTCGTGGGTGGGATCACCTTCTCTCTGCTGGCGTGGCGCGCATCGCGCGTCGCCCGCCGATGCAAGGAACAACTCGAACGTGGCGTCTGAGCTGTTGCGACGCGCGATTCGCGGCGAGCCGTGGCTCCAGAGCTTTTCTCATCACCGTGCGTTCCCTTCGGCTTTGGTAACCAGTCGTGAGATCCCGCCCAGACGAGATGAAAGAGAGGTGCGATCATGGCGGAAACCCTGATGGTGACCTGTCACTCCTGCGGGACGACGTTCCCGAGCCCGTTACAGATGGACAACCGGGCCTTCGCGGACGCTCAACCGGGGGATTTGGCGAAGTTCCGGGAGGAGGGCAAGGACATCCCGGACGAGGTTGTGGCTTGGCACACGCTCAGAGCGGAGCTGACCTGTCCTTCCTGCGGGGAAATGGGCGCATACGAGAAGGCCGACTACTCCTTCTAGGCGTCCTGAACCAGGCTTCGCACACCGGCAAGGCAGTGAGGTCCGGGAAAGGAACCCCGCAGAGCGTCGCCATCGATCGAGAAGACCGCACGCCCCCTAGCTCCCATCCAGCGACTGGCCCAGTAACGGAGTTGACCGTCCGCGGGGTCAAGAGGGCGCGGGCGATCGTTCTGGGGACGTTCGTTAAGAGCGGACGGTGATCGTGAGCGCCTTGCTCTGCGCCGATCGCCATGTCTTCGTGTAGCCGCTCACGACCGAGTATGCGGTGGTCTTCCGAGGCGACACTCTCAGTCTCGAGGCTCCCCTGACGTTGGTCCTTCGGATCGCTACCTTCGTCCACTTGGTGGATCCCCTCGGCATGGCAAACACGGTCAGCGGCATGCCGATGATCGCTTTGCCCGTGGTCGCGTCCCTGAGCTTTACTCGAAGAATGGCCCGCCGTCCTCGCCGGATACTGGTCGTCGAGCTTCTGAGTATGGCCCTCGTCTTACGCGGTGAACCGGGGATCGCAAGTTTGTAGGTCGCGCTTGCGCTTGAAGACATGGATTGTTGGTCGGTCACCTTCGCGCTCACGCCGCCCGAGCCGCCGGCGGCGACCGGGCAGTAGGCGCTCGTCGCCAACCCCCCCACCCGAGTGAACGCACAGTCCGTACGGCTCGAGGACCAGCGGACCGAATACGAACGGCCGTCGGGCACGGAGACGGATGCCTTGACCGGGAACGCGTTGCCCGCGAACACGGAGCGCGGCACTGATATCGAGATCGTCGGCGGTGCAGGCGGAGCAGGCCCTCCCTCGAGGAAGCTGCTCCGGGACGTGTTCCAGAAGCTGTCGAGGTAGCTGCCGGCCGTGGGAGTGGCGTTGAAGTAGTCGTCGAGGCCGCAGTCGACCTCCCAGCTCGGCGCGGTGCTGCAGACCACCCTGGTCGATTTCTTCGAGGTGTCCACGTAGCACATGGTGTCGTTCTCATCGACGCAATGGCCTGCTCGCGTCGAGTTGGGCGAAGAATCTTGGACGCCCCCCAGCGTGTGGATCAGCTCGTGCACCTCTGCATAGTCCCAGCACGGGGCATCCACGCGCGCGTACATCGATCCTCGATTGTTGCGGTTGTCGCCCCCTGCTCGATCGTCGAGGTACATCTGGCCGAGACCACAGATCCCAACGGCGGCGTCCACCCAGATCAGGTACTTGCGGTCGCTTCGGTCGAAACCCTTCGCTTTGAGCTCGGAGATCATCGCCGAGAATGTGTCGACACCCGATGAGCTGAGCGTGACCTCCGGCACCGAGAGCGAACAATCGACCTGGGTGGCGAAACGCACCCGGCGCCCGGAACCGGACTTGCCGGCGCTGACATTGATCGCGTAGTCGGCATCAGCCGCGTAGCGATGGATCAGGGGAAGTACCGCGTCGTAACGACTGCCGACATTCGAAGAGCGCGCGTACAGGGCCTGAACCCGATTGCCCGAAACCCCATCACCGATACAGGCTATGGAGGTTCCGGCGCCGGCCGTCGAGGTTCCCGACTCCGTCTCGGCCACCTGGGCGTCTTGATGCTGTTTGCTTCGGCCGTAGCGGCGAGCCTTCAATTCGTCGAGCGTAGGACGGCGCCTGAGATCGACTCCTGGTGGGGGCTTCTCCGAACGGTGGACGCACGATCCGTCGGGCAGCTGAAGGGCGTCGTCCCCGCAGTCCTCGGGCGTCCCGGCGGCGCCGACGGACACGACGGAAGCGAGCATCACCGCGGCCACGGCCAGGCTCGTCGGCACCGACGGACCGCCGTTGGAGCCGATCATGTTCGCTCCCCGGGGCCGCGTGGGGACGCCTTCACACTCCGAGCGGGGCCCCCACCGGCACGCGTGCCGTCGTGGGGGCAGGCGGGGTTGCTGGGACGGCGGGGCTGCTGCCTCCCGCTGGTCGTCTGCTCCTCGGCACGCGCACTGCCGCGGGGGCACCCGGCAGCCCCGACTTCGTTCGCCGCGGCCCCAGCTTCCCCCGCGGGTCCCTGGGGCGACGCCGTCGTCCCTTCGTCGGGCTCGTCCCCCGCGGCCGTTCCCCGCCGTTCAGGGATCCCGCCCGAGACCACTGCGACCAGGGGCGCGTCCGTAGATTCCTCAACCGTGAAGGGGAATATGGGATCCAGATCGGGCCGGGCGGGCGCACCGACCGCTATCGACAGCCGCCCCTCCGTAGCCGGCGCGCGCAAGGTGCCTTTCTCGAGCGAGATATCTGGAGCGTCCCGCACGAAGATCGTCACGGCGGCCACGAGTGCGACCACCCCTGCGAGTGCCGTCAACCATCCCTGAGACGCGGTTTTCATATCAGAGCCTTGCGGCTCTTATACCCATCCATACCCGGACGAAGCGGTCGCCCGGAAACGCCACCGCTGCAACCCGCCGGCGCGCTCATCGAGGCGCGCGTGCACGATGAGTCGACGGGCCGCGGAGAACTTAGGATGGCACGTCACGAGCGCAAGCTCCCTCCTTTCGGACGGCGGCACGATGATGGTTCGGTCTGAGGGAAGCACGACCTCGAGCCGGCTTACGCGATAGATGAACCGTCCCCAGGCGGCGCGCACTACAACGCGATCGCCACGGCGCAGCTCGCCGAGGCGGAAGAAGTCTGCGTGGGCAAGGGTGCGGTGGCCACCGACCACGACGCGCCCTCGCTCTCCGGGCCAGATGTCCTTGA
This sequence comes from Actinomycetota bacterium, assembly GCA_009380005.1. Taxonomy (GTDB): domain Bacteria; phylum Actinomycetota; class CADDZG01; order CADDZG01; family WHSQ01; genus WHSQ01. Next base: position 32,407 of record WHSQ01000014.1, read on the forward strand.
AGTCAGAGCAATAGGGAGGTGCGAAACCCCGGCCGCATGAGGGATAGTGACCCGGACCTCGAGCGAGCTGCGGCGCGTCGGCGCCGTGACGTACGAGCTCGTGGAGACCGATCGCGGGGATCGAGAGCCGGAAGACCGGCTCACCCGGGCCGGGTCGGAAGGAACGAGGCGGACCGTGCGGGCGGGTGGCGTGAGCCGTGCGGTCTGTGTGCGACGACGTGCGTTCCGACGGCAGGCGCGCACCTAACTGCTCAGGCTCGTGGTGCACGGGCGCGTCTCTTCCACTGACCGCACTGGGCAACTCGAGTTCGGTCGAAATACCCTCGCCTCTCGCGCTGAACTCAAGCGCCGGGACTACCGCTGCGGTACGGACGTATGCCCAAGCCTGCGGCACCGTTGCGACGAGCAGCACCGCCATCGCCGTTGCCGCATGCAGTCTTCTATATGGTCGATGTCGCGCTTCGCCCATACGCGAGGAGTGCTTCCTCATCGCCCAGTCCCCCAGACGGGTTCGGACATGTCTGCCTGCCGTGAACGCCAGCCGCCGATCGATTCCCTTCCATCGGAACCCTCGCGCGCAGATTTCGCAAGCAAATGGACCACTCTGCGTCACCCAACAACTGCGAACCGCTTGGGTTCGAAGGCGATTGGATCTCTTCGGCCGGATCCACCGCGCGTGTCCGCTGCGTGTGGACTAGGAAAGGCGCTCGGTCTTACCGGTGACGCAAGCCCGGTCGTGTTTCGGTGAATGACGCAGGGCCACGGCAACTCCGCGCGCGCATGCCCCGGTGGCTAGTGATCGTCCCTGAGGCCACCCCAAAGGCAGATACATCCGCTTCAGCGCCGAGCCATTCCACGCCGGCCAGTTCTACCCAGATGCAGCGGGACGCCTACGGGCGCCCCATCTGTTTGGCCGATACAGCGACGCGCTACACCCCAAAGCGGCTTCCCGAACGGCTAGGCATATGGGTGAAAGAGTCGGAGTTGTCGGCCAACCGCTCGCGTGGGCGAGCCCGGCCGCAAGAAGCATCGGTGAGCGGCCCCGACACGGCCTCGATGGAGACATGCAAGAACGGGGGCCGAACCGCCCCCGTTCTCACTGGTCTCGATGTCGTCAGTCGGCCGCGGCCGGCCCCGTGGGTTCCACTATCCACAGCCCGGTACGCATGTCGCTCGCGTAGATGTAGCCGGTTTCGGGATCGATCGCCACACCCCACACCTCGGCCGGCCCGACGCCCTGCGAGCTCGCAAAGCGGGGGCTCGTTGGTGGGACGAACTGGCCAACCATCGAGGGGGCCGTTGGGTTCGAGACATCCAGTGCCACGATCCCATTGCTGAACCACGCGGCATAGGCGCGATCCCCGTTCACTTCGGTGTTGTGGATCGTCCACGTTCCGGCGGGCGGGGTGAGGTTGTTCGCCACGTTCGGCGCGCCATCGAACTTCCCGACCTGCGCGAACTCCTGGATGCCGTCACCGTTCGCATCAGACGTTTGGTCCTCGTCGAAGATCCGCAGATAGCCTTGAGTCGGCGGCGGCGGCGTCAAGGTAACCGTGACGGGACCCGCGGCTGCGCGGATCTCGTCCGCGAGCTCGTCGATGTCGGAGACCTGGACGACGACGAAGTTCCCGGCTTCCTTGGCGAGGGCGTTCGCCACCTGCGTTCCGGAACGGAAGAAGGGCCAAGCGTCGTCCGGACCGATGAGGTTCGACAGCATCGCGGTCGCGCCGGCCCTGATCGCGCGCAGCGCCTGGCTCCCGATCGTGCAGGGATGCGTCCACCCGTCGATGATCCCGACGTAGAAGGGATCGGTCACGTCGACGAGGGCTATCTTGCCGGCCGCGCCGGCAAAATCGCTCTGCTGACATCCGTCGCCGGCGTCGAAGACGTCACCCGATGTGGGGCCTCGCTCGGCAAGCAGCGTCGGCATCCATGGTTCCTCGATCCCCGCGTATTCGATGCTCCCCGTCGCGCTGCTCGTCACGATCGGTGAGCTCCAGGGCGCGGTGTCCTCGTCATTCGTGAGGAGATAGCGCTTCTCGCCCACGTCGAGTGGCGTCATCGAGTGGCCATCGCCGTCGTCTCCGACGTCATAAGTCGTGTGTCCCTCCAACTGGGGATCTGTCGGGTCGCTGATGTCGAACTTCATGATGCCGCCGTCCCAGTAGGACACGTAAGCGGTGTTGCCGCCGTCCGCGGCCCGAGCGCTGTGGGCGTAATAGGCGGCGTAGTCGCCGATGCCTTGGAACGAGCTGGAGACTTCATCATTCCCGGCCACGATCTCCATTTCGCTGTCGGCGATCACTCCCCAATCCGACAGAGGAGCCGGATCGGTGGGAGTGGTGATGTCGACGATGCGGAACTCGCCTCCGAGGTTGGTGCCGAAGTACCCATCGTAGAACTCGGTGAAAGGAACCGCGAGGAGTGCCAGGGCCTGCCCACTGCTCTTCACGACTACGTCGAGTTCGTGCACGCCGAAGGGCACCGGCAGGAAACTCAGTTCGGAAGGTTTGCTCGGATCTGTGACGTCGAAGAGGGCGAGACCTCCGGCGCCGCCTTGCGCCTTGCAGGGCTGGACGCCTACCGCCAGTACGTCGGTAGATCCGATCCGCTGCACGACGATGTCCTCGTTAGAGACGCCGGTCCGACCGCCCGCTCGTCCCACGACGCGGGGCTGGGTTGGGTTGTTGACGTCGACGATCTTCACACCGTGCCCCGAGCACGGTGAGCTCCACGTTCCGACGTACGCGTGCTTGCCCACGTCGCCCTCGTGATCGAAGAAGTACACGTCACCATGTGGTGACCCGCCCCCGAGGTTGTTATGCCCCAACACGTTGAAATTGTCGCTGGTGAGCGATGAAGGCGGGCCCGACGCGAGCACGTGATCCGGATGATTTCGGCGTTTGGCTTGCGGGATGTCGTGTGCGGATGCCGACCCGACCATCGCTCCGATAAGTATCGCGATGCAACACGCAGTAAAGAAACGTTTCACTCCAGACCCTCCCCTTGGCATCGGACCACCTGCGGCACGATACCGACGTTACGCGCACCCCTGCGTGGCGTAAAGGGCCTTCGCGAGCTATTACGTCAAAGACGCACTCCGGGAGGCCTGCTCGTCGATCCGTGTCCCGTTCGCGCTGAATGGACGCATTCCGAGGCATCTTCTTACTCGAACGACGTTCCGATCGGGACCCGAGATGCGCACTCGCAGCCAACCGACAGCGGAAAGCTCATCGGTCAGCGGCTCTTACGACCAACGGCCATCAGAGCGTGGAGGGTGATAGCGATCCCGTCTGCCCGTCGCATGGTTCGAACGTGCTCGAGCGCGTCTGCCTGAAACCGATCCCGAGCGTCGGCGTCGAGCTGCTCCAGCATGTAGCGAAAGCTGTAAGACCATTTCCAGGTCCACCATTCGTCTTCGTCCGCCAGGTGAACGGTCACAGACTCCGTCCCCTTCTCGATATCTGTGACCTCTGCCGACTCGAGGAAGCCTTCCAACGCTTCGTGGTTGTCGAATGAGCCTGAGCTGACCGACTTCACCAGGAGACTGCCGACGAGTTCGTCCTCCCACGCCCAGCGATCGTCCGTCGCTCCCCACTCACTGAGCGCGATCGTCCCGCCGGGTGAGAGCACGCGCGCGAACTCAGCGGCCGCCTCGAGCGGGTTTGGGAAGAAGTGCAACGAGAATCCGCACACAACAGCATCGGCGCAGGCCTTGCGTAGCGCCAGCCTCTCCCCATCCATGACGGCGACGACCACATTGCTGAGACCGCGCTTTCTCGCATGCGCGCGAGCGGAACGAACCATCTCGAAAGACACGTCGACCCCAAGGACCGTCCCCTCGGTGCCTGCTCGCTCCGCGCACGGAATCAGCGTGGCACCCTTTCCACACGCGACGTCGACGATCGTTGCGCCCTCGCGAAGCTCGATCCTGTCGACGAGTCGCGGTCCCAGGATGGAGAAATAGGAGCCCGCTACGCCGTCGTAGGTGGGGGCGGCCCTATCGAAGAAGCCGGCGATAAGGCTCTTCAGCGCTCCGGGATCGCGTTCGTTCACACGCTCACCTTAGGGAAGCGCTGGGCGCGCCGCCACCGGACCGTAGGAGACGGCGAGCGTCCCTGATGCGCGATCGTCCAGGCCCGCGATCAGCTCTCCGGGATCCGCAACAGAGCGCGCGCGATGATCTCACGCTGGATCTCGGACGCGCCCTCGTAGATGCGAAGGGCTCGCACTTCACGATACAGCTGTTCCAGCAGGTGACCTCGCTCGAGCGCCCGCGCTCCGTGCACCTGGATGGCGACGTCGATGACCGCTTGAGCAGTCTCCGTCGCGAAGAGCTTCGCCATCGCGGCCGACTCGCTCGAGGGCCGGATCCCCTTGTCGTAAGCCGTGGCTGCGGCGTGTACGAGCAAACGGGCCGCCTGCAGACGCGTCGCTGCATCGGCCAGCTGGTGAGAGATCCCCTGGAACTCCGATAGCCGCTTACCGAAGGCTTCGCGCGTCGTCACGTGCTGGACGGCGGCGTCAAGCGCCGCCTGCGCCATACCGACCGCGGCCGCGCCTACACTGGGCCGGAAGAGGTCGAGGGTATTCATGGCGACGCGGAATCCGTCATCCACATCTCCCAGCACGTGGCTTGCGGGGACGCGCACACCGTCGAAATGCAGCTTGCCGATGGCGTGGTCCGAAAGCAACGGGATCGCCTCACCCCCCAGCCCCTTCGCGGTGCCCTCGACCGCGAAAGCGGTGATGCCTCGAACGCCGGCCCCGGCCGTCGTGCGAGCGAAGACCGAATACACGTCGGCTTCGGGGGCGTTGGAGATGTACGTCTTCTCGCCGGTGAGCACGAAAACGTCTCCCTCACGTTCGGCGGTTAGCGAGATCGCTCCCACGTCCGAACCGGCCCCCGGCTCCGTCAGGGCGAAGCCCGCCACGGCGTCGCCCCCGGCCACGCGCGGCACCCAGCGTGCGGCGACGCCGCGGGTGCCGGCGACGAGGATGGGATGGGCCCCCAGGCCCTGGAGCGCAAACGCGGTCTCGGCGTGGGTGGAACGGCGCGCGAGCGCCTCGCGGGTGACGCACAGCTCGGTCGCCGGCACGTCGTCGTTCGCCAGGATGATCGACAGCAGCCCCTCCGCGCCCAGCGCAGAGACCAGTTCACGGTTGACCCGACCTGGAGGGCCAGATCTCGCGATCCGGCCCAATACGTCGCGCGCCAATACGTCCACACGGTCGAGCAGCGCCCGGTGCTCGTCGGAGAGATGCGCGTGATGGTCGTTCAGGGGATCACCGCCGTGCCGACGAGCTCGACCATCGCGGCCTCATCTATCAGCGAGGCGACACCGAGCAACGCCACGGCGGGATATCGCCGCCCGAAATGCTTCCGCCAGACCGGGGCAAGCTCGGTCAAGGAGTCACGGTATGCCGCCACGTCCGTGACGAAGACCAGTAGCGACACGATGTGGTCGGGCGCTCCGCCCGCGGCGCGCAGCGCCGTGACGACGTTCCCGGCGGCGACATCGAACTGCTCAACCATCGTGTCTCCTCGTATGGCGCCGTCTCGCCCCTGGGCGACCTGGCCGCCGAGGAATACGGTGCGACCCGCGCTCGCGACGACGGCATGGGAGAAGCCGATGGGATCCGCCAGTTCTCGAGAGACGACGATCTCGTGGGGCTCGCTCATCGCCCCGTCCACTCCGGCTTCCGACCTTCGACCCAGGCCTTGTAGAACTCGCGGTGATCCACGCTCTTCATCAACAAGGCTTGGGATACGGCCTCGGCCTCGATCGCGCTCCCAAGATCCATGTCGAGCTCGCGCGTCAACAGCATCTTGGTGGTGGAGTGCGCGAGGGCAGGTCCCTCGGACAGCCTCCGCGCAAGGGCGCCGGCGGTCGAACCGAGGTCGGCATCGTCCACGACCTCCGTCGCGAGGCCGATGTGTAGGGCGCGGTCCGCATCGATCGTGTCGCCGAGGATGAGTAACTCCGTGGCGCGCCCCAACCCCACGAGGCGGGGAAGCAGGTAGGCCGCTCCCATGTCTCCCCCCGAGAGGCCGACCTTCGTGAAGAGGAACGCGAACGTCGCGGAGCGGGTCAGGATCCTGAAATCGGCTGCGAGCGCGATGACGGCGCCGGCCCCTGCGGCCACTCCATTGACGGCGGCGATCACAGGCAGAGGGCACTCCCGGAGCGAACGGACGACGGCTCCCGTCATGCGCGTGAAGTCGAGCAGTTGGGACGTGTCCATCTCCTGGAGCGGGCCGATGATCTCGTCGACATCGCCGCCCGAACAGAACCCGCTCCCTTCACCGGTCAGCAGGACGACCCGCACGTCGCCTCGGTGTGGAAGCTCTGCCAGTAGATCGCGCAGGTCGGCGTACACGTCGAACGTCAGGGCGTTGAGCCTCTCGGGCCGCGAGAACGTGATCGTAGCTACACCGTCATCGATCGCGAAGCCGAAATGCGGCCACTCCTCGGTGAATCCGGAAGACGCCCGGAACGGAGTCACCGAGGGATCTCGGTTCGCCCGGTCGGGCGGCGCAGGGCGGTTCGATCGATCTTGCCCGAGCCCGTCCTCGGTAGCTCCGCGACGAACTCCACCTCGCGCGGGACCTTCTGCGGAGACAGGCGCTCCCTCGCGAACGCGATGACGTCCTCTGCCGCCAGCCCGGACCCTTCACTCCGAACGACGTACGCGCACGAACGGGTCAAACCTTCGTGATCGACTGCCACGACCGCACATTCGACCACGTCGGGATGCTGGGCGAGGCAGCTTTCGATCTCGGCGGGCGCCACCCAGATGCCGCCCACCTTGAAAAGATCGTCCGCTCTTCCCCGGTAGTAGTAGAAACCATCGGGATCGCGCTCGAAGAGGTCGGCGCTCATCACCAGGTCTCCGGCGAAGGTACGCATCGAGGCGGCCCGATCGTTCCAATACATCAGGGCCGCGGTCGGACCCCGCACCCACAGACGTCCGACCTGACCATCCGGCACCGGATTCCCGGCATCGTCGACGATGGTCGCGTCGTATCCCGGCACCTCGGAGCCCAAGCTCCCCGGTCGACCCGCGCCCGGCCGATTCGAAATGTAGATGTGATACGCCTCGGAGGAACCGATCCCGTCGACGACCTCGACGCCGAATGTTTCCACCCATCTGCGATGGAGGAGCTCGGGAAGGGCCTCGCCGGCCGACGTGCATAAGCGCAAACAACTTAGATCCTGCCGGTCCGCGTCCGGATGGTCCAGCATCGCCCGCATCATAGTCGGAACGTTCACGAGGATCGTGGGCCGGTAACGGGCGATGAGCTCGAATACCCGCTCGGGCGTCGTTCGGTCGGGGAACACGATGCCTGCAGCTGCTACGCCGAATGGATAGAGCGCGGTCAGGTCGCGCGCATATCCGAAGAAGAGCTTCGGCACGGGAAGAACGACGTCGTCGGACTGCAGTTCGAGGACACCGCGAGCGTATGCGTCGAAGCTGAGTAACGGCGTGTGCATCGCATGCACGCACGCCTTGGGCCGCCCCGTGCTGCCGGTCGTGAACTTCCAGATGGCGATGTCGTCGCGATCCGTCGGTGCCGCGTCTAGAACCTCGGGAGCTTCCTTTACCAGCTCGTCGAAGGATGCCTCTCGCCCGCTCAGTTCCTCCGGACGTACGCCGACCACGAGCAGATGCCTCAGATAGCGACTACCCGAGGCCGCTTGCCGGACCTTGCCCAGCGTCACCTGGTCGACGACGACCACTTCCGCCCGGGTGTACTCGAGGTAGTACGCGTAATCCGAGGGTTGCAGATAGGTGTAGACCTCAGCGGTGACGCAGCCCACCTTCAGCACCGCGTACCACGTGGCCACGAACGCGACCGAATCGGATAATGCTAGTAGCACGCGGCTCTCCCGTCGCACGCCGAGACTCCGCAGCACGTTCCCGACGCGATCGGTCAGTTCCGCGAGCTGCGCGTACGTACATGGGCCTTCCGGTCCAATCAACGCCGTTCGATCCCCGTGTCCCTCATCGACGTTGCGGTCGACGAAATACGCCGTCAGATTGAAGTCGCGGGGCACATCGTCGTGTCCGAGCACCTCTCTCCTCAATCGCGGGCCAGATCGCGTACGAGATCGACGAGCATCTGCGAGAGCGTAACGAACCTCTCGTGGCCCTCTTCGGGTGTCGCCTCAGAGGGGCTTCCGCAGTAGGCATCGGCCATCCCCATCGCGAGGAAGTCGGTGCGTCCCTCAGCGATCGCTTCGGGCATGTTCACGTGCAACGGCGGCAGGCCGGCCATCTTTGCGGTATCGATCAGTTCCGGCCGCTCGGCGAGCACCAGCGAGGTCTCGTAGCGACCCGCATGGCAAGAGCCGTCGCGGAACTCGTTCCCGAGTCGCTCGGCATTGGCTCGTCTGGTGAGGTCGAGGTAGGCCACCTTGGCCGACCCCCCGTTGTTCAGGCCCGCCACGGCTCGCCGTAGCGTCGCGACCTGTTCCGGCTCGAAGTGGTTGTTGACGATGACGATGCGCGGAAAACCCGCCTTCATCGCGGCACTGCACACGTCCACCACGAGCGCGCCGAGGGTCTCGTCACGGACGCCGATGGCTCCGGAGAAGGAGCTTGCGTAATCCGTGATCCCGTAGGAGATGGGAGGCAGTACCAGCGCACGAAGGTTCGGGTCTTGGGCGAGGGCACGGGCGGCACGTGCACAGGTTCCCAGCGAGATGATCGAGTCGACGTCCAGGGGCGCGTGGGGGCCGTGCGGCTCGACGACTCCCACCGGAAGGAGCAGCACGACGACCTGGGGGCCGCCCTGAAGATCGCGGACCTCCGGCCAGCTCAGCTCGGCGAAATTGATCGAGGCCGTCATCCCGCCCCCATCGGGCGCGCGGCCCGAGGCTCTTCCGCCATCAACGAGTCGAGGTCCGACGCGATGACCTCGAGGAGGCACAGGTCGGCGCGACCGGAGCCCACGATCGTGTTCACCTCATCCGGCGTCGTGAGGTAGCCGCCGACCAGCGTCGGCACGCCGGTTTCGGCCCGGACGCGACCGGCAAGTGAGGTGAGGAATCCCCGCCGGTACTCCGGGCGTCCGCCGGCGATCGTCTGGCCCGCTGCGACGTGGATCATCCCGGCGCCCGACGCCGACATCCGTCGAGCGATGTCGATCGCCTCGTCCGGCGCCAGGCCCCCGTCCGCCCAGTCGGTCACCGACATCTGCACGATAAGGACCCGGTCGCCCATCGCGGCGCTCACGGCCTCGAGCACAGACAAGGGGAAACGAAGCCGCGCCTCCAACGACCCGCCGTACGCATCCGTCCGTCGGTTGGTGAGCGGCGACAGGAAACCCCCGATGAGATAGCCATGCGCGAAGTTCAGTTCCACCGCGTCGGCACCCATCGCCACGGCGCGGGCGGCTGCGGACGCGAAGTCCTCCCGTACTCTCGCCATGTCGTCTTCATCGATCGCTCGCGGCCGGACGCTCATCGGCGTATAGCGGATCGCCGACGCGGCCAGGATCGGCCATCCGCCGGCACGAAGAGGCAGGTCGACGCCACGCTCCCGAGGTTCGGTCGCAGCCCGCCGTCCCGCGTGTCCGAGCTGGATCGCGATCCGAGCGTCGTAACCATGTACGGCGTCGATCACAGAGACCCATCGGGTCAAGTCTGCGTCGTCGTTCAATACCGGGCAGTCGGGCGTCGTGCGCCCCTCCGGCGACACCGCGGTGAGATCCGTCAGTACGAGCCCCGCGCCGGAACGGGCCGCCTCGACGAGGGCGGATTCGTCCGAGCCCTCCCGCACGATGCGATTCCCAAGGCCGAGCGATCCGAGCGTCAGGGGGACGAACATCGGAGGAGGAGCGAGGGATCCCGGCCGTAGCTCGCCCACGCCGGCGCGCTCCGAGAACCACGCGTCGAGCACCCGGACGAACGGCGGATCGCGCAGCATGAGATTGGCGTGGCTGATCCGACCGCTGCGCGTCACCAGGTTGAAAGCGAACTGCAGAGGCGGCATGTGCGTCTGGCGCTCGACGCGTTCGAAGTACTCGGCGCTCTCCCGAGCCGCCTGCTGGAAACGCTCAACGACTGATTGACGCTCCAACTCGTAGTCGACGAGAGCGCGCTCGAGATCCTCGCGCCTGATGAAAGCGTTGGCGAGCGCGATGGAGTCCTCCATCGCGAGCTTCGTACCCGACCCGATCGAGAAGTGGGCGGTATGCGCGGCATCGCCGATGAGAACGACGTTGCCGTGATGCCAGCTCTCATTGTGCACCTCCAAGAAGTCCATCCAGATCGATCGGTTCGACATGAGCCGGTGACCTGCCAATTCCTTGCGGAATAGGTCCTGGCAGAAGGCCATACTCTCCGCCTCGTTCGTGCCGTCGAGACCCGCTCGGCGCCAGATGTGCTCCGGACACTCGACGATCCAGGTACTGGTCGCTTCGTCGAACGGATACGCGTGGACGTGGATCAGCCCGTGATCGGTGGGCTTGAAGACGAAGGTGAACGCATCGAGGACCAGATCCGTGCCGAACCAGACGTACTTGCATCCGAGGGGAGCGATGGAGGTGCCGAACGCTCCCTCGTCCATCCGCCTGACGACGCTGTTGACTCCATCCGCGCCGACGAGGAGATCGGTCTCGCCGGCCAGACGCCGCGGATCGTCTATCTCGGCGCCGAACCGAAGGTCCACATCCAGGTCCCGGCACCGGCGTTGGAGGATCGCCAGCAGCGACCGGCGGGAGATGGCCGAGAAAGCGTGTCCCCGGGAGCGCATCGTCCGGCCCCCATGGTGGATGTCGATCCGATCCCAGCGAGCGAACGTATCGGTGATGTCGATGTAGCTTCGGTGATCGGCCTCTTTGAGTGCACCGAGGGTCTCTTCCGAGAACACGACGCCCCATCCGAAGGTCGCGTCTGGGGGGTTGCGTTCGAGGATCGTGACGTCGTGCGACTGGTCGATCTTCTTCAGCAGGATCGCGAGGTAGAGCCCTGCCGGTCCGGCACCGACGATCGTTACCTTCATCGCCCGATGACCTCTGCGAGCCGGTCGAGCTGGTCGATATCCCGAACGGTCGGAAGCAGGATCAATTCGTCGCAGCCGGCTTCTTCGTATCCCCGCACGAAATCCTTGATCGCGCGTGGGCTCGTCAGGTTGCCGGCGACGATCTTCTCGGCGAACGGGCCGGTGAACGAATAGTAGTCGCGCAGGTACGCGTTACCGCGCTCAACCTCGCCCAGGGCGAAGTAACCCTGTCCCCACAAACGCGGTCGCCCCGGCCGGCCAAGATCGCTCCACGCCGCGAGGGCGCGAGCCACCGCGTTCTCGAAGGCCCGGGGTGGTCCTCCTCCGTGCGCGTAACCGTCGGCGTAACGCGCGGCTCGGGCGAACGCCGAACCGCTGGCCCCACCGACCAGGAGCTCCAAGCCCGCGCGGGCGCTGAGACCCCGGTGGCCGTCGCCACCGTTTCGCAGATAGACCAGTTGTTCGGCCAGGCGGTCGCCCCGCCGGCGGGGATCTACCCCGGCGGCTTCGTAATCGTCGCGCCGGGCACCAACCGCCAGCCCGAGCGTCAGCCGGCCGCCCGATAGCGCGTCGACCGACATGGCTTGTTTGACCAGGACGCCGGTGCTCCGCAGAGGGCCGATCGCGATCATGGTCGCCACCCGGACTCGGTCGGTCACGGCCGCGGCGACCGCCAGCGCAATGAAGGGATCGATGCCTTCGTAGGCGAGCCGATCGAGGGCGACCACGCTGGAGAAGGGGCCAACCTCGGCTCGACGAGCCCATTCGGCTATCGCATCGCCGGGAGAATCCGGGATCGTGTTCGGGAGCCCGATTCCGACGTTCATGACCAGACACCTTACGCTTGCGGACGCTGCCGACTCTCGTTACGGAGCACCGGGATCGGGGACGAAGATGGACGATCACAGAGCGGCTCTCACGTACACGTCCTACCTCGCGCTGGACGAGCTACTCGCGGCGCAACGGCCTCGCTCCGACGAGCACGACGAGATGCTCTTCATCATCATCCACCAGGTCTACGAGCTGTGGTTCAAGCAGATGGCGCACGAACTCGTGTTCCTTCAGGGGCGACTGCATGACGGCGACACGGCGCATGCCCTGGCGACGATCCGCCGGGTGCTGACGATCCTCAAGACGGTCGTCGCGCAGATCGACGTACTCGAGACCATGACCCCGCGGCAGTTCCTCTCCTTCCGAAGCCGGCTCGAGGCGGCCAGCGGCTTCCAGTCCGCTCAGTTCCGAGAGCTCGAAATGCTCCTCGGAAGCCGAAACCGTGGAGTTCTGGGGCACCACCCACCCGACAGCCCGGCCCGCGCAAGGATCGCGGAAGCGATGGAACGGCCCACGCTGTTCGACTCGTTGCTGCGATACCTGGCGACGCAGGGCTACGACCTGCCGAAGGAGGCGCTCGAGCGCGACCTGACCGCGGCGTGGGAAGCATCCGAGGATGTCCAGCGCGTCTTGCTCCAGGTGTATCGCGACGACGGGGAACAGGCACAGGTGTGCGAGCGCTTCGTCGATCTGGACGAAGGGTTCCAGGAATGGCGTTATCGCCACGTGAAGATGATCGAGCGAACGATCGGCGATAAAAGGGGAACCGGTGGTTCGTCGGGGGCCGAGTATCTCCGTAAGACCTTGTTCAAGCCCGCCTTTCCCGACCTGTGGGCGATCCGCGAGCGGTTGTGAACCCGCTCGCCCGCCACTACACGCGCTTCCGCGTGAGCGAACGACTCCTGCTGACGGGCCACTCCCACCAGGCGTGGCCCGACGTGGCCTTCGACGGTCACATCGAAGCCTTCGAGGACGCGGCCCTTCACGTCGATACCAAATGGGAACGAGCCTTCGACAAGGCCGAGCACGTACATGATGGGTTCCGCGCCCTGTTGGGCGAGCCGTCCGCGGAGATCGCTCTGGGGACGAACACGCACGAGTTGGTGGTCAGGTTCCTGTCCGCGCTCGAGCTCGGCACCCAATCGCGGCTGATCACCACGGACGGGGAGTTCCATACCCTGCGGCGGCAGATGGCCCGTCTGCGCGATGCGGGCCTGGATGTCGTGGTGGTGGCGGCCCGCCCGGTCGGAACGCTCGCGGACAGGCTGGCGGATGCCCTCGACGACTCCACCGCGGCCGTGCTCGTTTCCGCCGTGTTGTTCGAGGACGCGCGCATCGTCCCGCATCTGGATCGGCTCGCCATCGCCTGCAGGGAGCGCCACTGTGAGCTCTTGGTTGACGCGTACCACGCGCTCGGGGTGATCCCCTTCCGGCCGGAGGAGAAGGGCCTGAACTCAGCCTGGATCGTCGGCGGCGGTTACAAGTACCTGCAGCTGGGAGAGGGCAACTGCTTCTTGAGGATCCCGGCCCACGCCTACGAAGCGCGGCCGATCGTGACGGGCTGGTTCGCTGAGTTCGGGGATCTGACCAGCGCTCCGGGCGATCGCGTCGAGTACGGACGGGGGGCAGCGGCCTTCGGTGGCTCGACCTACGATCCGACGAGCCACTACAGAGCTGCCCGCGTCTTCCAGTTCTTCGAGCATCAGGGGCTCACACCCGAACGTCTGCGCGAGTCCTATCTCCATCAGCTGGACGTTCTGGCGAGCGGCTTCGACGCGCTCGACCTTCCCGAGGAGCGAGTTACCCGCGACCGAGAGACGCCGCTGGAAAGCCTCGGCGGCTTCCTCGCTCTCCGGTCCCCGCGCGCGGGAGAGCTGCAGGCAACCCTCGCGGAACGAGGCGTCCTTACGGACAGCCGCGGCGACTTCTTGCGGTTCGGTCCTGCCCCCTACCTCGACGATTCCCAGCTCGCCCGAGCGATCGGCATCCTGGGCGATGCTGTGCGGGCATCGCTCTAGTCATATGCACCCGGTGTGGCTCCCGGGGTACGCCTAGGTGGGAGAGCCGGGCCATGGACCGCTCCTCACGGCGCGCGGTGCCGCGCTACCGCAGTTCGAACTTCTGGAGCGACCTCCTCAGCGAAACGTCGGAGCTGCCCGGTCGGCTCTCCCGCCGGCCAGAAGATGAATGCGTCCATCCCGAACTCGACGACCAGACGCGTGAGCTGGTCGGCCCAGTGCGAGACGGGTCCCTCCAGGAAACCCCTGCGATCACCGTCGGTGATCGTCCCCGAGACATTGTAGATGCGGCGAACATCGCTCGGTTTGCGCCCCGCGTTCTGCGCGGCTTCATCGATGCGGTCGTGCATCTCCGGGAGTCTCTCGGGAGGCGCCCAGGGGGAGGATGGCACCCATCCGTCGGCGAGCCGCCCCACGAGCGCCAGCATGCGTGGACCGCCGGCGCCGACCCAGATGCCGATGTCGTGGGCCGGGACCGGCCCGGAGTGGATGCCCCTGAGATGGTAATGACTGCCCTCGAAGCGCAGGTTCCTCTCGCCGCTCCAGAGAAGGCGGATCACCTCGATCGCCTCGGCCACCGACTCGACGGCCTCCGACCGGCGTCTCCGGGAACCTCCCATGGCCTCGATCGCATCCCAGAAGCCCCCGGCCCCGAGACCGAGCTCGAACCGCCCGCCGCTCATCCTGTCGATCGACGCGGCCGCCTTCGCGATGATCGATGGATGACGGAGCGGAAGGTTCGCCACGTCGGGGAAGAACCGCACGCGGCCGGTACGCGCCACGAGGTCGCCGATGAGCGAGAAGGTATCGAGGAACCGACGCTGGTAGGGATGATCCTGGATGCCGATGAGCTCCAAGCCGGTCTCATCCGCGATCCGAGCCTGTTGGACCAGCGTCGGATAGTCAACCGCGTTCGGTACGGGGAAATATCCGAACTCGACGTCCCGCCGGTAGTCCATCAAGTGGGTTCTTTCGGCACCCCGTCACGAGCGGTGATGCGCTCGTAGTTCAGGCGCATCATCTCGATCACGTCGCGGATGTCTGCGTCGTGCTCGATCCGTCGCGCGGCGAAGCCGGGCTTGCCCGGAAACACCGGATGATCGACGACTCGCCCCTCGGCTCTCAAACTCAGGCCCAGCTTCTTGGGGAAAGAGAAGTGTGCGGCGGAGTCACCGTGCAGATGACCGAGCTCCCGACCACCTACCCTGAAGCCGAACTCTCCCCGGGGCCCTGGGCCCGCCTCCACTCCGGGCCACGACCCGACTTCCTCGGTGATCTGCCGGCTCGCCGTCGACTGTGACATGAGAACCTCCTCTGACGGTGAGTTTCACGCTTGACACGTGATCGCATCACCACTCGAAGCGGCATGCACGGAGGGTTCAACGCGCGCGGCGATCCCCCATATTCCTCAGGCCACGGCACGAACCGCATCTCCCACGATCGAAGCGGGCTTCGGCCCAGACGGTGGGCACACCGTTCCGCCCGGCCCGGGGCAGCCGAAGGGGCCCGGGAGATCCAGCCGTAGCCCCAGGTCGGCTGCACGCCCGGCCGGACACTAAGTCGCCGAACCCCCTTTAACCCATGCTGAAAAGGCGCGACGGTAACGCTGCCGTAACGCTCGCCATGTGATGATCCGCGTGGGCGGGGCCCCGGGAAGGTGCAGTCCCCTCGGGCGGCAATCGTCGGACGTCCGAAGGAAGGCATCGCGTGTCGAGTCGCAGGTTGATGAAGATGGCGTGGGGAGCATTAGGGCTCGGGCTGGCCCTCGTGGCGCCGGCTTGCTCGTTCGGCTCCGAGAGCGCGGCGACGATCCTCGTCGACTACGAGCACGACACCTTTGCCACCCAGTTCAACCGGTACTTCCCCGACCGCGTCCGGGTCCACCCCGGCGACACCATCACCTTCCGGCAGACGTGGACGGGCGAACCGCACACCGTGACCCTGGGCGCGCTCGTCAACGACGTCCTCGAGGTAACCAAGCCGCTCATCGAGGAGTACGGGCACCTGCCCGATGAGGAGATCCCGCCCAAGGTCTTCGAAGAGTTCTTCGCCGCCGAGGGGCAGCTACCGACCGCGTTCGGCGATGAGGGCCCACCCGAAGGCGAGGGCCCACCCGAAGAGGGCGCGGGGCCCGAAGGCGAGGCCGCGGAAGGCGCGGCCGGTGCCGAAGAGGCCCCCGATGCCGAGGGTGAGGATGAGAGCGAGAGGCGGCTCCCCGGGACGGTCGCCCAACCGTGCGTGATCGAACAGGGTGGCGAGATCCCCGAGGACGGGGGTCTCTGTGAGGAGCGGGAGCTTCCGGAGTTCGAGGGCACCGAGCTCTACTTCAACAGCGGGATCATCCCGTTCGAAGGGCCCCGCGGAAACGTCTTCGATCTGAAGATCGCCGAGGACATCGAGCCGGGCGCCTACCAGTTCCTCTGCTCCGTCCACGGCTCGTTCCAGAACGGCACGCTGGAGGTCGTCTCCGAGGACGAGTCGGCTCCGTCTCCCGACGAGGTGAACCAGGCCACCCGCGAACAGGTCAACGAAGTCGTCCGGCCGCTCGACAAACTGTTCCGCGATGCCCAGGACGGGCGGCTCGTCTTGGGCGGCGAGACCCACACCGGCAACTTCAGCGGCCTCACCGAAGGCTTCACGTCGGGATTGGTCAACGAATTCGTCCCCAAGAGGATCGAGACCTCGGTGGAAGAGCCGGTCACCTGGCGGATGTTCGGGCCGCACACGATCAGCTTCGACGTACCCGAATACTTCCCGATCGTCGAGTTCCTCGACGACGGAACCGCCCGCTTCAACGAAGAGCTCGAACCTCCCGCGGGCGGAGCTCCCGAGGCCCCCGAGCCAGAGGATCCCTCGAAGCCGATGGTGATCGACGGTGGGACGTACGACGGGTCCGGCTTCTGGTCTTCCGGATTATTCTTCGCGGACCCGTACGTCGAGTACACGCTCCGCTTCTCGACTCCGGGAACCTACCGGTACGCCTGCCTGATCCATCCACCCATGGTCGGCACGCTCGTCGTGAAGGAGTGACTACAGAGTGGCCGACGGACGACGTCGCCCACGCCTGGTCGATCTCGCGCTCGTGCTCGTGTTCGCGCCCTACGCGGTCGGCGCGTTGGTCGTGCTGGCGCAGGGGCTCCTTGCCGTAGCTGCATCGATCTCGGCCGACCTGCACGAAACCCTCCACATCGAGGGGCTGGGAACGGGTCCCTTCTCGCGCGTGGCGTTACGGGCCGCGGATGCCTCTCACGGCCTCCCTTCCGGACTCCAGATCGTCGTCGACTACGTCTTCAGCCTCGTTCACATCGTGCTCGCGGGCCTCCTGCTGTGGCTCCGTCCGCGCGATTGGACCGCCCGCCTGCTCGCCGTGGCACTGATCGGTGCCGCCGGCGTCTTCAATCTGACCGCCCAGGCGGTTGTCGAGCAGCTGCCCCTCTTCCCGATCGAGAACTTCCTCCAAGCGGGCGCGCACGTCGTGACCGGTCTCGCATACTTCTACGCTTTACTGCTGTTCCCCGACGGACGACCCGTCCCGCGGTGGCGAGCCGTCCCGCTGATCGCCCTGTATCTCCCCGCTACGTTGTTCGCCGTCTTCCTCTCGGTACGCGTCGAGGGACCGGCGCGGCCCGCGGCGCTGCTCCTTTTCTTCGGCCTCGTCGTGCCGGCCGCGGGGGCTGCGGCTCAGGCCTACAGGATCCGTCGAACCGATAACGTCACGGGGCAGGCCCAGGCCCGGCTGCTTTTTTGGGCACTTCTGCCTTCGGTCGCGCTGGGGATCGTGTTCCTCGCGACGCACGGCCTGACGCCCACGACCAACGTGTTCGCCGGCCGGCACATACCGGAGCCTCCGGTCGCTCTGTATCGCGCCTTCGAACCGGCGTTCGCACTCATTCCCCTGGCGCTCTTCGCCGGCCTCCTCAGGTTCCGACTGTGGGACATCGAGCGGCTCGCGAACCGCACGGTGGTGTACGCCGGCGCGACGACGCTGCTGGGCGGCATCTACGTGACGTTCGTTCTCGTCACCCAATTCGCGCTCGGCTCCGTCGCCGCCTCACCCTTGATCGACTCGAAGCCTGCGGTGGCCGTAACGACACTCCTGTTGGCGTCGGCCTTCCGGCCGGTGCGCGCCCGGGTCCAGATCTTCGTCGACCGTCGCTTCAACCGCAGTCGATACGACGCGCAGCTGACGGTGGTGGAGTTCGCCGCGTGCCTGAGCGACGAGGTAGAGCTCGAAAACATCGCCGCGCAACTCGGGCGGGTCGTGAACGAGGTCGTGGAACCGCACCATCTATCGTTGTGGGTGATCGATGGAACATCAACGGCTCGAACGACCGCGCCCTCCTCAACCGAGACCCTCCCCGCCTGACGATCCTCATACGGCGACTCCACCGCCATCTCTTACACAACATGGGGCCTCACCATCTCCTGCGTCGCCTGCCGCTTGAAGACGGCATGACCGGCGTCCCTGCACCGTCGCCAGAGGCGATCGCTGCTCGAGCGCCAGCTAGAGACTCTCTCTGCGCCTAGGCCCTCGAAGGGCTCAATCGCCCCCCAAGACGGGCCCCCCCGGTCGACGATTGCGAAATCTGGCATAGTTTCCGGCGCGCGGCGCACGATGCCGCATGGCGAATGGGGGTGGGCTATGGGCGACGTTGAGTCTCCAGTCGGAACTGCGGCCGAGCCGGTAAGGGGCACCTACCAGCTAGGGGTCAGCCGGCCTGATCTTGATCTTGTCGATCTTCCCGAGCCCGAGGAGGCCTTCGGCGTCCCGCGGATCGGGCCCGTCCAGGTCGTCAAGTTCGCCATAGGGCCGAGCTTGATCGCCCTGGGGATCTCGATCGGCAGCGGCGAGTGGCTGCTGGGCCCGCTCAACATCGGACAGTTCGGATTCGTCGGACTGGGCTGGGTCATCCTCATCTCGGCCCTGCTGCAGACCTTCTTCAACATCGAGGCCTCGCGCTACGTCGTTGCCACCGGCGAGGTTCCCGTGGTCGGCTTCGGCCGGACGCCTCCAGGGGTCCTCTTCTGGGCCCCGTTCTCGGTATTCATCCTCTTCTTCGCGTTCATCTGGGGCGGCTGGGCCGCGGGCGCGGGCCAGGGGTTGTTCGCGCTCATCCACGGTGAAGTGGCCGGTGAGGGGGATCTCACCCAGGTCCGGTGGCTGGCGATCGGGCTCCTGGGCCTGGTATTCGTGATCGCCGCGCTGTCGCGCAAGGTCACCCGCGGTCTCGAGCTCGTCAACTGGGTGATCGTCGGCAGTCTCCTGATCGTGCTCTTGATCCTGGACATCGCCATCGTGCCCGCCTCCAAGTGGTGGGAAGGCATCAGGGGCTTCTTCCAGTTCAGCCGCCCGCCGTCCGGCATCAGCGCGACACAGCTCGGGGGTCTGGCCGGGTTCACGGCCCTCGCTTCCGGTCTGAACTGGTACGTCATGGCCCACTACCGGGACAAGGGCTACGGCATGGGGTTCCGCGTCGGCTTCATCGCCGGCCTCCGGGGCGAAAAGAAGGAGGTGCTGGCCACCGGCGTCACGTTCCCCGATGACGAGAAGAACCGGCGTTTGTGGAAGCGCTGGTACCGGTTCCTGCTCCTGGATATGTGGGGCGTGTTCTTCGTCGGAGCGATGCTCGGCATGCTGCTTCCCACCATCCTCATGTCGCACCTGGTCGACGTCTCGGGTCGCGCCCCGACTGAGGAGGACGTGCCGACTTTCGTGGCCGACATCCTCAGGGGCGAGTACGGCGACTTCGTGTTCTACGTCGCATTACTCGTCGGGACCTTGATCCTGTTCAGCACGCAGCTTGGCATCTTCGAGGCGCTGATCCGCAACTTCACGGATGCCGCCCATGGGAACAGCTCGCGGTTCCGCAAGATGGTGGAGGGTGATCCGCGCAGGTTCTACTACCCCTTCATGCTCTTCGTGCTGGTCGTCATCGGCATCCTGCTGTTTCAGAACCTTCCGGTGAGGCTCATCGCGATCTCGGCGAACATGTCCAACTTCGGGGCGCTCATGTTCCCCTTCGTTCTCATCTACCTGAACCGCCGGTTGCCCCGACCTGCACGGCCGTCCTGGTACCACTACGTGATCCTGATCCTCAACTTCCTCTTCTTCGGGTTCTTCTTCATCAACTTCGTGTTCGAGCAGATAACGGGTGAAGCCCTGGTCGTCTTCTGACCGTTCGGATGCATGACCAGGGGAGATGAAAACGACTGAGGGGTAGGGGTACCCCTCAGTCGATGTGGTCGTAGGCCGGGAAGGTCAGGAACTCGACGAACTCCTCCTCGAGGGCCACCTCTGCGAACAGGTCGCGGGCCTCCTTGGCTCGGCTCTCGGCGTACACATCGTCTCCCACGGACTCTCTGATCGCGTCGGCCTCCTCCTGCTCCATGCCCTGCACCAGCCCGCGGTCGATCTCGGGGCCCCCGCTGAGACGGGCGCCGTGGCGGATCCACTGCCAGATCTGGGAGCGTGCGATCTCGGCCGTGGCCGCGTCTTCCATGAGGTTGAGGATCGCCGCCGCCCCGTTTCCCCGCAGCCACGACGATAGGTACTGGATGCAGACGTTCACGTTGTTGCGCAGACCCTCCTGGGTGATGCTGCCGTCCGGCACGTGCACGTCGAGCAAGTCTCTTGCGCTCACAGTCACGTCGTCGCGCCGACGTTCGACTTGATTCGCCCGCCGACCCAACGTCTCGTCGAACGGTTCCAGAGCGACCGGGACGAGGTCGGGATGCGCGACCCACGTGCCGTCGAAGCCGTCGGTCGCCTCACGAACCTTGTCCTCGCGCACCTTGGCGAGCGCTGTCTTCGTCACATCCTCGTCCTTGCGGCTCGGGATGAATGCGGCCATACCACCGATCGCATGCGCTCCACGCGCGTGGCACGTCTTCACGAGTAACTCGGTGTAAGCACGCATGAAGGGAACGGTCATCGTGACCTGTATGCGATCTGGCAGCACGAAGTCCTCGCGGTGACGGAACTTCTTTATGAGGCTGAAGATGTAATCCCACCGTCCTGCGTTCAGGCCGGCGGAATGATCTCGCAGCTCGTAGAGGATCTCCTCCATCTCGAAAGCGGCGAGGATCGTCTCGATCAGTACCGTCGCCTTGATCGTGCCGCGCTCGATCCCCATGCGGTCCTGGGCGAAGTTGAAAACGTCGTTCCACAAGCGCGCCTCGCGGTGACCCTCGAGCTTCGCGAGATACAGATAGGGACCGCTCCCCCGATCGAGCAACCGGCGTGCGTTGTGGAAGAAGTAGAGCCCGAAGTCGAACAAGCTCCCCGAGACCTGCTTGCCGTCGACCAGGACGTGCTTCTCGTTCAGGTGCCAGCCGCGCGGGCGCACGACCAGCGTTGCGGTCTCCTCATCGAGCTGGTATCGCTTGCCCTCTGGGCTCGTGAACTCGATCGTGCGCTCGATCGCGTCGATGAGGTTGGCGTGGCCGG
>WHSQ01000150.1 GCA_009380005.1 Actinomycetota bacterium
TCGCCGTGGACGGTTCGGAAGTCTTGCAGGGGGGCGGCCTTGAAGGCTTCGTCCTCGGCCTCGCGATCGCGCTTGATGCCCGCGCCGGAAGCGAGGTGCTCGGGGATGTCGGGAACCTGCTCACGCCAGATGCCTGCGGTGGGCATGGCCCTGGCGCGGGCGCGAAAGCCGACCAAGGGCAGGTACCGGAATAACGGCAGCACCCTCGGGCCGACCAGCAGACGCCCCACGGGTCCCAGTACCCTGCGAACAGCCTGACGTGCTCGCCACCGTCGCGATGGGCGGCGCACGGGGACCGACCCCTTTACCGTGAGTCGCCGCACCAGCATCACTTTGCTCCCCGCTTGTTTGATAAATCGATCTAACTACCACTGTAGAGGACGGCTTGCCGCGAGATCAAACACTTTCCTGTCCGGATCCCCGACGGGCACGCGACCCAGCCGGCTGCGGCGCCCGAGCTCTCAGAGGTCCCCCAGGAACGAGCGGTCCACGTAGCGGTCCGGGTCCATGGGATCCTGGTCGCGCAGCGTGCCCGCCCGCGACATGATGCCGAGGACTGCGCGCATGCCGGGCTCGCTCACCCTCATGTCGCGGGGGAGGACGCACTTGGACACATAGTGCTCCCATCCACGGGTCGCGTGAGCCCGGCCGACGTCGAGCTCTTCGACGATGACGTCGATCGCCGCCTCGCGGTTGTCGTACATCCATTCGGTGCCGCGCCGGAGCGCCCGCAAAGCGGCGGTCAGCTCGGCCTGATGCTGTTCCGCCCACTGCCGGTGAACGTTGACGGTGGTGAACTGATAGTCGGGGACGTAGTCAGTGCTATCCCCGAGGTTGGGGAATCCGGCATCTTCGGCCGCATAACTGATAGGGATCGACTGGAGACCGGCGTCGATGCCGCCCTCGCGCAGCTTGCGCCACCTCGACGGCACGCCACCGGCATTGACCAGGTCGTAGTCGTGCGGATGGCTCAGCCCGTGTGGGCGCAGCATCTCCTGAACGACGAACGCGGTGCCCTCGTTCAACGAGGCAACCCCGATCCGCGCACCACGCAGGTCCTCGATGCGCTGGTATCGCGGCAGAGCGATGAGGACGTGCGTCAGCTTGTCGGCGTTGCCGGCCACGATGACAAGATCACCCGGACCGTTCTCCACGTCAGCCACGACCCCCTCGGGGGTCCCGATGCCGATCTGATAGCTGCCGTCCTTGAGCCCGAGATTGACCTTGCCCGTCGAGTCCAGGATCTCGCCGGTGACCTCGAGTCCCTCGTCGGCGAAGAACCTCTGTCGCTGGGCGGCCCAGTACGGCACGTAGTAGTAGGTGCGCGACACCAGCGCCACATGCAGGTTCGCCATGTGTGAACCTCCGGTCGGTATGACGATCAACGCTTGAGCTGGTCGAGCACGTCGGTGTTCACCAGATGCTCGGGACGCTGCCCGTTGACCATCTGGGCGACGCTTCGGGCCGCCGACCACCCGATGTCGGCCAGCGTCTCCTTCGTCCACGCGGCCGTGTGCGGGGTAGTGATGACGTTGGGAAGGGTGAACAGGGGATGCCGCGGGTCAGGCGGCTCGATCTCGTACACATCCAGGCCCGCGCCTGCCAGCTTCCCGTCGCGCAGGGCCCCAGCGAGGTCGTCCAGGTTGACCAGGGCACCGCGGGCGGTGTTGACGAGAATGGCGCCATCCTTCATCTGGGCGATGGCCTTGGCGTCGATCAGATGCCGGTTGTCAGGGGTCGCGACTGCGTTGACGGACACGATGTCCGATTCAGCGAGCAAGGTCGCGAGGTCCACCATCTGCACGCCCTTCACGGCCTCGCCGATGCGGGGATCGTAGGCGATGGCGCGAACATTCCAGGGTCCCAGCCGTCGGGCGATGCCACGGCCGATGCGACCCATGCCTATGGTCCCCACGGTGCGGCCCATGAGCAGCTCGGCCCAGGCCAGGCCTCCACGCCAGCCGCCGGCGCGCATGAACTCCGGAGACCAGTACCGGAACTGCTTGAGGAGGCCAAGCATCATGCCGATCGCGTGCTCGCACACCGCCTCCACGTCGCTTTCGATGGGCGTGTTGGTGACCTGGATCCCTCGTTCGGTCGCCGCCGCCAGGTCGATGTTGTCCA
Source organism: Actinomycetota bacterium (assembly GCA_009380005.1). GTDB lineage: Bacteria > Actinomycetota > CADDZG01 > CADDZG01 > WHSQ01 > WHSQ01. The sequence goes on from WHSQ01000150.1 coordinate 2,125, forward strand.
CTCCGATCCCGCACTTGGCGATGAATAGCAGGTTCGGTAGTTGGTCGAGGGTCTCGCGGGTGAAGCGCTGCCCACTGGAGCCCATCACCGCCGCATGTTCGTTGGCTCGCTTCAGGAACTCCTCGGAGCCGTAGCGCCTCGGAGGATGGTCGAACATGGAGTGGCCCGCCTCGACGGTCACACCTTGCTCGGCGAGCCATTTCAGGGACGCCTCGGTCGGGTCGATGCGCTCGTACACGAACACCGATGCGTCCATGTGCTTCCCTCACTCGTCAGTGATGCCGTAAATCGATCAACCAATAAATCAGGAAGGTAGAGGTGCCGAGGCGGCTGTGTCAACAGCCGTGCGGCCGGCTCAGCCGTCGGCTATTGCGGGCGGGCGCGTCTCGACCGCTGTCAGCGCTTCCTGCAGCGCCTCGGCGCACTGGTCCACCTGGGCGTCGGTGATGACCAGCGGTGGGCACAGGGCGATGGTGTCACTGCCGATGGGACGAGCGATCACTCCGCGGCAGCATCTCCTCGCGCACCTGGGGTGCGTCGGCTCCGTCGTGCAGGCCGACCGCCCACACGGCGCCGTCACCGCGGACCTCGGCCACCGCGCCCTGGGCGCAGAGCTCGTTCAAGTGCCCGCGAAGCCGCTTCCCGACCACCAGCGCCCTCGACAGCAGCTCCTCGCGCCGGGTGATCTCGATGGCCGCCAGAGCGGCTGCGCAGCCGGGTGACCGGAGTAGGTGTGCCCGTGGCGCAGGACCAGGTCGGGGTCGGACGCGAGCACGGTGCTCACGGGCCGTGAGACCAGGACTCCGCCTAGTGGCTGATATCCGGAGGTGACGGCCTTGGCGAAGGTCACGAGGTCGGGCTGGACCTAGTAGTGCTGCGCACCTCACCAGGTGCCCAAGCGTCCGAACCCGCAGATGATC
>WHSQ01000151.1 GCA_009380005.1 Actinomycetota bacterium
CCGCCGACCTCCTCGCCGCGTTCGACCGGCTGCGGCGCCTCCCCCAACCGGCCACCTGACCCTGGCGCCTTCCCGCCGATCATTGACAACCGAACAGACAGCCGCGGCCGACCGGCCGCCGCTTCAGCCTGCTCCGACAGCGGCCGGCAACCGCCACAGCCAGCCGCGTCCGCCTGCCGGGCGGCCGATCGGCTTCTCACACGCCCTACCAAGCCTCACAACCAGCCGCGATCACGTCAGACGAAACATCGAGGCTAAGCCAGCGCACGCCGGAGTTCCAGAACCAACTGCGGCCTCCGATGAGATGTGGAAAGAAAACGTGTCCGTTGGGGAGGAGATGTGCGCGAGGATAGACGTGCGGACTCTCGACACGCCTGACCGCGATTTGGATTTCTAGGGGCATGTTCTCGACCGCCTCCCAGTTCCCAGCGGGTGCCGGGTTGGGCTGGAAGACCTCGACGAGATCGTTGCTGTGGCGCCCGTCTCCCTGCTCCGGGTGGCCTCCAAAAGCGGCTACGCAACCATCTGGCAGCGTGACAAGAGTGGGATACCAGCGCCCACCACCGCTGGGTTCGAACATTCCGTAGAAGGCGCCATCACCGCCACCGCGCGGTTCCTGGTTCATTGACTGGACTGTCATCCATGGGTTCTCCCGGCCGAGACGAGCAGCAGAGAAAACCGCGGCATTTCGGACCCCGGCAAAGTGGTCAGCGTGGTATCCCGGTGGTGGTCGCGGATATTCGCTGGTTCCGCCGGCAACGAGAAGCCGGCCATCGCCAAGAAATGCATGGCCGCTGCAGAACACATCGAACAAGGGATGCGGAGCATCAATTCTGTCGATCCGACCATGCGCAGGATCCCATATTCGCGTCGAAGAAAGATATCCGTCGCGCTCTTGAGGTGTGAGAGCCCCTGGCGGAGGAGTGATGTGTTGCGAGCCAGCGAAGAAGAGGACTCGCCCGTCGGGTAGTACTGCTGCGTGGACCGCTAGCGTCTCGGTGCGCTCACGGAGCGTAATCCACCTTGCTGGCATTAGGGCCTCTACCTCCAATGGCAGTCAGCAGTCACTCGTGATGAAGAGTGGCGCAATGCTGAACTCATCGTCAACAGTCGTTCCGGAACCTGTCAACCTTTCTGAGACACGTTCTTGAGCAAACTACTGAGTCGGGTCCCTCCTTGTCGTCGGGCTTGTTGATCCACACGACGCCGGGCAGTTTCGGCGGTTCCGGCGCCTTGCGGACGAACCGTTCTGGGTTGGCGAGGTAGGCGGTGTCCAGGACGCGGCCGCGGGCCTCGCGGATGGCGTGGGCGCGGCCGTGGTGGACGTCGGCTGGGGTGTGCAGGCCGATCCCGGAGTGCCGGTGCTCGTGCGATGGCTCGGACATGACGTTGTCCCCTTAGAATGGTGGTGACACTTCGCGATCTTTGGTGTGGCGGCCTGTGACCATTTGATCGTATGGCCGAACAAGCACCGCGGGCATCCGTGAAGTCCGCCATTCTTCTCCTGGCGATCATCCCCTCGTCAGTTGAAAACAGGTTGAAAACGGTCGAAACTCGACACAGTCGGTCAGCCGACCGTGGGGGCATCGCGACACGTCGAGTGGCCGTGTCGAGAATCAACGTCGAGCAACGATGCCGGTCGGGTAGTTTCCGACACATGCTGATCGGCGACGCCCGCGTCTCGACCCCGACCACCAGGTCGACGCGCTTCTGCGCGCCGGAGTCGACCAGCGGCACATCTACGTCGACATCGCCAGCGGCGCCAAGTCATCGCGGCCGAAGTTCGACCTGGTCATGCAACTGCTCCGCGACGGCGACACCCTGAAGGTCACCCGATTGGACCGGCTCGGCCGATCACTGCACCACCTTGTGAACCTCGGCGCCGAACTGCGCGGCCGCGGCGTCGGACTGCACGTGATCGAGCAAGGCATCGAGACACCACCACCACCACCACCGAAGGCCGCGCGATGTTCGGGATGCTGCCCGTGCTCGCGGAGTATCAGCGCGAACTCATCGTCGCCAACACCAACGCGGCCTCGCCGCCGCCAGGGCCCGTGGACGGGTCGGCGGCCGGAAACCACGGCTTACCCCCGATCAGGCCGCGCTCGCCCAGCAGCTGTACGACGCCCGCGAGAAGACGGTGCAGCAGATCGCCGACCTGTTCGGCGTACCTCGATCCACGGTCTACGGACACCTCGACCGCAACGCTGACGCCCGCCACACCAACCACGCGATCGGCTGACCGAGCGCAGACAGAACCGGAGGCCGATCACGCGCTCAGCGCCCCGCTCACGCAACTCCGGGACTCCGGACCCCGGGGAGGAGGCCTCCGAGTTCTGTCAGCGGCCATCTGAGCGAAGTTCGCGCACAAGAGAGCCCGCCGAAAGACGTCACGGGCAGGAACATGGACCGGCGCGGGCGGCACGACAGCGCTAGCCGGCCGCCGATCTACTTGTCGGTTCGGGCCAACTTTGGGAGTCCTGGGCCTCGACGCCTCGCTCGCCCAACTCGAGGCCAACATCGAACTACTCGCTCGCCCAACTCGAGGCCAACATCGAACTACTCGCCAACACTGTGCGGGACCGCATGCGGCCTGTGCTTTCCATCCTGAGATTCGCGGATGCGATCGACTCCGGCTCGAATGCACCGTTCGCCCACTACGACTCGGTTGGCGAGATCACCCGCTCCACAATCGCCTACGCGAAGGCTGATGAGCGCTCAGCTGCGGAGGGAGAGCTTGCCCAGTCCACCCGACATCGTGGTGGAGTACCAGATCGCCATAGAAGATCAGGACGCCTTTTATGGCGGATAGCCCAGGTTGGTAGCGGTAGTCCGGGTAGGTGGTAGCGGTGTTGTGTCCGGGTGGTAGCGCCGGTGGGTGGTGCTGGTCTCCTTGGTGACGGCGGCGCGTTGGGCGTCGCCGTTTTCCTGCGAGGAGGCAGTGGATGGCGGACTACAGGGCGATCATGGTCGGCCCCGCGTTTTCCGGACAGTAGCTAACAGGGGTTTCTATGCTGCGACC
>WHSQ01000152.1:0-1729 GCA_009380005.1 Actinomycetota bacterium
GGTCGATCGCGCTGCTGTGGTCGGCCGCCCCCACCCTGGTCGGGGACATCGACACCACCCAGGCGCTGCTAGACGACACCGCCGTCGACACCGAAGACCTGCAATGCGGCGGCACCGCCGATGACAACAACGTGTTCGGCGAAGGCCGCCTCGACGCGCTGGCGCTGCTCCAGGCAGCCCCCACCGGTGAGACCGGCACCCTGACCGGCGCCGTCACCGACGCCGCCACCAGCCAGCCGATCAACGGCGCTAGCATCCACATCACCGGCGGCGAGGTCGACCGCACCCTCACCACCGGCCCCGACGGCGGCTACACCACCGCGCTGCTACCCGGCGCCTACACCGTCGAAGCGTCCGCATTCGGCTACACCAGCCAAACCGCCGACGCCACCATCGAGCTCGGGCAGACCACCACCCAAAACTTCCCACTCGATCCCGCAGCCACGGTAGCCATCAGCGGCCTGATCCGAGACGGCTCCGGACACGGCTGGCCCATGTACGCCAAAATCAGCGTAGACGGCACAGACGTGAGCACCTTCAGCAACCCGTTCACCGGACGCTACCGGCTCACCGTGCCCGCCAACACCACCCACACCCTCACCCTCGAGTCACAATTCCCCGGCTACCCCACCCGCACCGAAACCGTCGAAGTCGGCGACAGCAACACCATCCAAGACCTACTGATGACGGTCGACACCAACGCCTGCGAGACCGCTCCGGGCTACCAGACCGGCTCGGACGGCATGTTCGAGACGTTCGATAGCGGTGCGGTGCCAGACGGCTGGACCGTGGTGGACAACATCGGCGAAGGCCGGGTCTGGTCGTTCGACAACCCGGGCGGCCGGTCCAACCTGACCGGTGGCGACGGCGGCTTCGCGATCGTCGACAGTGACGACTACGGCAGCGGGAACAGCCAGGACACCGAGCTGATCTCGCCGGTAGTGGACCTGACCGACGTGTCCGACCCGTTGATCCAGTTCAACCAGGACTTCAACTGGTGGACCGGCGGCAACGACGAGTTCACCAACGTCGATCTGAGCATCGACGGCGGGGCCACCTGGGAGAACGTGTACACCCACTCCGGCTCGGACCGGCTGGGCCCGCGGCGGGAGTCGATCTCGATCCCGCAGGCGGCCGGTGAGCCGGACGTGCAGGTGCGGTTCCACTACGGCGACGCCACCTTCGAGTTCTGGTGGGAGGTCGACAACGTACTGGTCGGCGAGCTGTTCTGCGAGCCGGTCGGCGGCGGTCTGGTGGCGGGGTTTGTGCGTGATCGGAACACTGGTGATGGGATCAATGGTGCGACGGTGACGAGTGTTGATAGTTCGGGGGAGTCTACGACCACGTTTGCTACTCCGGAGGATGCGCAGCGTGGTGACGGGTTCTATTGGATGTTTTCGTCGTTGACTGGTCGGCACCGGTTTACCGCGTCGGCGGGTAGTTATACGGAGTTGACCCGGCCGGTGGTGGTGGAGCCGGACTGGACCACCCAGCGTAGCTTCCAGCTGGCCGCCGGCCGGTTGGATGTCGCCCCGGGTGGGGTGCAGGCTGATGTGGCGTTGGGCGGGTCCGCGCAGCGTAGCTTCACCGTCAGCAACACGGGTACGGCTGCGGCTGAGGTGGAGCTGTCCGAGCGTGATGGTGGGTTCACGATTTTGCGGGCCGACGAGTCCACTATCAGCGGGCAGGAGATTCTGGCTAGTCCGGGGGCGCCGGTGCGGCAGGTGCC
>WHSQ01000152.1:1739-2990 GCA_009380005.1 Actinomycetota bacterium
CGAAACCGTCGAAGTCGGCGACAGCAACACCATCCAAGACCTACTGATGACGGTCAGCGTCGACCAGTGCCAGAGCGCCCCGGGCTACCAGCTGGACCAGCCGGCGATCGCGATGGTCACCACCGACCCGGGCGGCCAGTTCGCGGACTACTTCGATGGCCGGGGGATCACGGTCGACTTCTTCTCGGCCTCCCAGCTGGACCAGGTAACCGGCTACGACGTGGTGCTCTGGGGATACCAGTCGGCCACTGCCGTGGACGGGGACGAGTTCCTGGCGTTCCTGGACCGCACCGACACCGAGGGCAGCGGCGTGGTGTTCCTCGACCACGCGTTCACGACCGGCAACGGGATCAAGTCTCTGTCCACCCACGCCGGTAACCCCACCTCGGTGACCACCAACACCGGTGGGACCGGGCAGGAGAACCTGTACGAGGTTACCCAGGAGCACCCGATCCTGGATGGGTTCGCGGTCGGGGACCAGATCGTGCACGAGCCCGGCCTGACCGCCTGGGTGGCGTGGTTCGACGGCTACGAGGGCGAGGGCCGGCAGGTGATCGCCGACCTCGGCCGCACCGGGGACGGGATCCTCGGCTCCGGGATCGGCGTGCAGGAGCGGGCCAACAACCGGCACGTACTGATGTCGATCCATTCCTCGTCGGCGACTCGCGGTCCGAGCGACTGGTCGAGCGACTCCGAGCAGATCTTCTGGAACGCGGTCGACTGGGCCACCCCGGGGTCCGCCTCGTTCGAGTGCGTACCGGTCGATGGTGGTTTGGTGGCGGGGTTTGTGCGTGATCGGAACACTGGTGATGGGATCAATGGTGCGACGGTGACGAGTGTTGATAGTTCGGGGGAGTCTACGACCACGTTTGCTACTCCGGAGGATGCGCAGCGTGGTGACGGGTTCTATTGGATGTTTTCGTCGTTGACTGGTCGGCACCGGTTTACCGCGTCGGCGGGTAGTTATACGGAGTTGACCCGGCCGGTGGTGGTGGAGCCGGACTGGACCACCCAGCGTAGCTTCCAGCTGGCCGCCGGCCGGTTGGATGTCGCCCCGGGTGGGGTGCAGGCTGATGTGGCGTTGGGCGGGTCCGCGCAGCGTAGCTTCACCGTCAGCAACACGGGTACGGCTGCGGCTGAGGTGGAGCTGTCCGAGCGTGATGGTGGGTTCACGATTTTGCGGGCCGACGAGTCCACTATCAGCGGGCAGGAGATTCTGGCTAGCCCGGGGGCGCCGGAGCGGCAGGTGCC
>WHSQ01000153.1 GCA_009380005.1 Actinomycetota bacterium
AATCACCTGGGGAATTTCGGTGATCGACTCTGAGGAATTTCCGCGATCGGCGGCAGCTCCTTCGCCAGCTCGTTCCTCTCGCTCACTTGCTGGTCCCTCCTCGCCGAGCTCGACGGCTCAGCCTGTCAGGCCAGCGCGGTTACACCGAAGAACTGACACACCCGGGTGCTCGGCAACGGCCGCTCGGTGCGTTGGAAGGTACTTTGCGCGAGTTGCCCGGCGCGACGACAACTTCGGGCCACTGCTCGCCGAAGCGCTGGCCAGGACAAGCAACCGGATGGCCGTTGACTACCTGTCTCGGGTGCTGCGCCAAGACTAGTGACCGGCTGCAACGCTCCTTATAACCGGAAGATGTCTCCCGGTTATGAGGAGCGTTTGGCTGTGTCAGGAGTTGTTGATCTCGACGACCCATCCATTGACCTCGGCAACGGCGTCATCGAGTTTCAGCGCGATGCCGGCCGAGGACGCCGCTCGGGTGAAGTCGTCACCCCAATGCGGGTGTGCGGTGACCGCCGGCGGCCATGACCTCGTCGGGTTGCCGAGTTGTGCGGCTTCGTCGGCGCGTGCCTCGAACACTGCCATGGCCGCTGCCCGTATCTGTGGAAGGGTCGGACTACCACTGGCTGCAGCGAGATCCCGGAGCAGCAAGAGGTCGACGACGTCGCGGGCGCGGTCGTTGATCGACGTCGGTGGGTCGTGGGGATCCGAGACCGCGTGGAGCTTCTGCGCGATCTGGAACCGCATGGCGATCCCGACGAGAGTGTCAGGATCGGGCAACCCGAACCCGCCCAGCGGTGGCGGCTCGATGGCCTCGGAGTCGACCCCGATGCCCGCCTCGTCCGGTGAGACCTCGAACTGGATCCGCCGCCAGGTCACACCTCGGAGTTCGAGGATGATGTCGAACCTACGTGGCTTGATGATCTTGGTCGGCAGATTGACCACTTCGACCTCGCTGCGCCGGAGGGTCAGCGCCCCCCAGGGCTCGGCCAGGGCTTCTTCGAGTGCGAGCAGGAAGTCCTCCAGGTCGCCTCGGACGAGGCCGTCGACGTCCTTGGTGGTGCGGGCGGTCGCGTTGAGGCGGTGCTGGAGCAGGGTGCCGCCCTTGAGCAGGAACAGTTGGCGGCCGTCGGCGTCAATGGCGCGCTGGACCGCGGCGATGGCCACCGATGAGGCGATGAGCCACCCCAGTCGGCCACCCTTGGCCTCGGGGCCGAGCTTGCCCTCCGCCTGCGTGATCCAGGTGTTGAGCACCTTGGCCGACACCGGCTGCTTGGCCTTCGGGGTCAGTGTGCGCAGAAGCGCCGCGATCCGTGAGGTGGTCGGCTCATCGCTCATGTCGAGCCTCCAACCTCTCCGCCAGCTCGTCACGTTCTACCGTCGTCAGGTAGCCCTGTGCATGGCCCCTCTCGATGGCCTGCCTCAGCAGGTAGGTCGGGGTGCCGTAGGCGATGCACTGCGCGATGGCGGTCGACGGTGTGACCGTCGGGATCTCCTGCCACCAGCCGATCTGGGCGGGTGCGAGTTCCTCATAGTGGATCTCGTAGTCCTCGCCGCCGGCACGTCGTAGCCGTCGCTGTTTCCTGACGGTGACGTGGATGCGGTTGGGGTTGACGTCGCTGATGTCGTAGGCGTCCAGCGCGGTCTCGTGGCTCAGGCACGCTTCAGGCGCCCGGGTCCACAGGACGGCGAGCATGTGGCCGTCGTACTGACCGACTGGGTATTGCGGGAAGCGGTAGACGCCGTGGGCGACCCGCGTCAGCGTGCCGCGGTGAACCAGCATCTGGAGCGTGCCCTTGCCGATCCCCATCTCGGCCGCCTGCTGGGCAGTGACGAACCCGAGCTGTGTGGTGGCGGTCTCCCACAGCTCGTCCCGTGCCAACGGCTTGATCGTCATGGCAGAAGTATAACGGAAGCGTGACACTATTGACAGCAGGTTCTGGCGCCTCCCCCCGTCCGGTCGACCCTGACGCCGCTGTCACCGCGCTGGCGGTTCTGATCGCGCAGTGGACATATCATCGCCGCGGGGTGGACGAGACCGGTGAGAAGGCCGCATAACCGGATCAGTACCGGTTACCATCCTGGCGTCGATGCTGAGGACCAATATCCGGGCTGGGCTAGGACCAATACCGTTCAGTTAGAACTACATGCGTGGTATTCTCTCGGGGAGACCGGGAGGGCAGGATGCCGCGGGCAGGGTGGGTCAAGCCGCAGAACGATCAGCGATTGTCGGATCATGTGGCGTTGGGGGTGCTGACCCAGACGTTCCCGCCAGCGCTGGTTGATGAGGTGCTGGCCGACACCGGCCGCATCCAGCAGCGTTCTCGGTTGCTGCCGTCGCGGCTGGTGGTCTACTACGTGCTGGGGTTGGCGCTGTTCTCCGAGGCCTCCTACGAGGAGGTGATGCGCAACCTCGTCGAGGGCCTGTCGTGGCAGTCGGGCTGGCGCCAGCAATGGAAGATGCCCTCGAAGTCGGCGATCTTCCAGGCCCGCCAGCGGCTGGGAGCCGAACCACTCAAGGCGCTGTTCGACCGTGGCTGCGTGCCGCTGGCCACTCGGGAGGCGCCGGGGGCGTTCTACCGCGACTGGCGGCTGGTCGCCATCGATGGCACGACCCTGGATCTACCGGACACGCCGGCCAACGAGAACGAGTTCGGTCGGCCGGGCGCCTCACGTGGTGCCTCGGCGTTCCCCCAGGCGCGTCTGGTTGCCTTCGCCGAGTGCGGAACGCATGCGATCACCGGCGCGGTCATCGGCCCGTATGGCGACAGTGAGCAGACGCTGACCCGTAGGCTGCTCGACCATCTGGGGCCAGGGATGCTGTGCCTGGCCGATCGCGGATTCGCCGGACATCCGCTGTTTGCAGCGGCTGCGGCCACGGGCGCGGACCTGGTGTGGCGGGCCAGAAGCAACGCGAAACTGCCCGTGCTCGAACGCTACGACGACGGCTCGTTTCTCTCCGAGATCGTGGCCACCGACGACA
>WHSQ01000154.1 GCA_009380005.1 Actinomycetota bacterium
CCCAGGCGGTCAACGACCGCGCCTCGGACATCCACATAGAGCCGGGGGAGCGTGACCTGCGCGTGCGGTACCGGATCGACGGCGTTCTGCACGAGATGATGCACCCTCCCAAGGCGGTGCAGAACGGGATCTTGAGCCGGTTGAAGATCATGGCGGACATCAACATCGCCGAACGCCGCCTCCCCCAAGACGGCCGCATCGGGATCGTCGTGTCGGGCAAGCAGATAGATCTTCGTGTCGCGACCCTGCCGACGGTCTACGGCGAGAAGCTCGTCATGCGGATCCTGGACAAGAGCAGCGTGCTCCTGAGCCTCGACGACCTCGGGTTCCTGCCCGAGAACCTGAAGCGTTTCGAGGAGTCATACACGAAGCCCTACGGAGCCATACTCGTGACGGGTCCGACCGGTTCCGGGAAGTCGACGACGCTGTACGCAACCCTGAACGTCGTCAGCGACCCGACCCGCAACATCATCACGGTCGAGGATCCCGTGGAGTACCGGCTCGCCGGCATCAACCAGGTACAGACGAACCCCAAGGCGGGACTGACGTTCGCATCCGCCCTGAGGTCGATCCTTCGTTCGGACCCCGACATCGTGCTCATCGGCGAGATCCGAGATCGCGAGACGGCGCAGATCGCCATCGAGGCCGCCCTCACCGGTCACCTCGTCCTGTCGACCCTTCACACGAACGACGCGCCATCGGCGATGACGCGCCTGGTGGAGATGGGCATCGAGCCTTTCCTCGTCGCCTCCGCCCTGGATTGCGTGCTCGCCCAGCGGCTGGCGCGCCGGCTCTGCGAGAGGTGCAAGGAGCCCTACGTGCCCACCGAAGCGGAGCTGACCGCAGCGCGATTCCCGTTCGAGCCGGGGGAAGAGGTCAAGCTCTACCGGGCGGTCGGCTGCAGCGCCTGCGGGAATACGGGATATAAGGGACGCATGGCCCTCCACGAGATCATGACGGTCACCGAGGAGATCGAGCGCCTGGTCGTGGAGCACGCCTCCTCCGAGGCGATCGCGGCGGTTGCGACGGAGCAGGGGATGCTCACGCTCCGCATGGACGGCATCGAGAAGGTACGCGCCGGTCAGACGTCCCTGGAAGAGGTCTTCAGGGTGGTCGTTTGACGCATCTTCGAGAAAAGCTTCAAAACGCATCAGAGCGGCCGATAAGAGAAGGGCGAGTTAGGAGTCTGGGATGGCACAGGTACAGAAGCAGCTGAGCGATGTCCTGCTGGAGCAGGGCTTGGTCACTGCGGAACAACTGGATCTAGCGACGCAGGAAGAAGCCAAGACGGGCAAGTCGTCCTGGAAGATCCTGCTCGAGCGGGGCGCGGTCACCGAACGCGACCTCGTCCGCGCGCGAGCGGAGCAGATCGGGATGCAGTTCGTCGACGTCGCCACGGTGGAGCCGGGAGCCGACGTGATCGCTCTCGTGCCGGCCGAGTTGGCCAAACGACAGATGGTGCTGCCGGTCGCGTCCGAGGACAACATCCTCGTCCTCGCCATGGCCGATCCGCGCAACCACCTGGCGGTGGACGAAGTGAAGCGATCGAGCGGCAAGCAGGTCGCGCCCGTCGCCGCCTACCGGCAGGACCTGGCCCCCGCGATCGAACGCGTCTACGGGGGCAGGCCGGCGCCCGTGGCACCGGTTGCACCCGCGGCGGCGGTCGCGCCGGTCGCGCCGGCGGTGGATGCTTCCACGGAATCCCCTCCACCCGCTCCCGACGTCGGGTCGTTCAGCGGCGACGACATCCCCATGGTCGAAGCCGCCCCCCCTCTGGCCCCCGAGATCGAGGTCGGAGAAGAGAGCAAGGAGCCGAGCCTCGCGGACTTCCTGATGGCGGTGATCGAGAGTGACGGTTCGGACCTGCATCTGACGACGGGTCTCCCTCCGATGATCCGCACCTACGGAGACCTTCGGCCGCTCGAGGGCTACCGGAAGCTCCTGCCCAAGGATCTCCAGGAGATCGTGTACTCGATACTCACCCAGAAGCAGCGGGAACGCTTCGAGGAGGATCTCGAGCTCGACATCTCCTACTCGCTGCCCGGCAGGGCGCGCTTCCGCGTGAACATCTTCCAACAGCGCGACGCGCTGGGCGCCGTGATGCGTCTCATCCCGTTCGAGATAAAAGCCCTCGACGATCTCGGCATCCCGTCCGCCGTCAAGGAGTTCGCCCGGCTGAAGCGAGGCATGGTGCTCGTCACGGGCATCACCGGCTCCGGTAAGTCGACGACGCTCGCCGGGTTGGTAGACATCGTCAACTCGGAGCGTCGCGATCACATCATGACGGTGGAAGACCCGATCGAGTTCCTCCATCGTCACAAGACCTCGATCGTGAACCAGCGTGAGGTCGGTACCGACACCCATAGCTTCGCGGGGGCTCTGAAGCACGTCTTGCGTCAGGATCCCGATGTGATCCTGGTCGGCGAGCTCCGCGACCTGGAGACGATCGCCACGGCGCTGACCGCGGCCGAGACGGGCCACCTCGTCTTCGCCACGCTCCACACGCAGGATGCGCCGCAGTCGGTGGATCGGATCATCGACGTCTTCCCGCCGCACCAACAGGAGCAGATCCGCATCATGCTCGCGGGCTCGCTGGCGGGCGTGGTGTCTCAGCAACTGGTTCCGCGGGCGGACGGCAAGGGACGCGCTGTCGCGGTGGAGCTCATGATCACCACTCCGGCCATCAAGAACCTGATCCGGGAAGGCAAGACTCACCAGATCTACACCTCCTTGCAGGCCGGCGGCCAGTACGGCATGCAGGTCATGGACCAGCATCTGGCCGAGCTGATGAAGAAGGGCGTGATCACGTACGAGGCAGCCCTCGAGCGCTGCCATCGCCCGGAGGAATTCAACCGACTGGCAGGGAAGGGGTAGGCGATGGCCGACTCGTACGCGTACAGGGTTCGTACGAAAGAAGGTCGCGTCCTCGAGGGGAAGATGGAAGCGGCCGGCGAAGGCGCCGTAGCCACCCGG
>WHSQ01000155.1 GCA_009380005.1 Actinomycetota bacterium
CTCCACCTCCTGCACTCGGGGATTCATAGCAGGCGGCACCCCAGCGTCAAGACCGTTCGTCCTCGGCCGCCGGCCTTCGGGCGCTCCGTCTTGACCCCGTGGCCCCCCGCCTACTTCAGGGGCAGCTACGAGGAATGCTCCTCCCCGGCTCAGCCAAGAAACCACCGGACGTGTCCGTAGCGCAGATTGACAGGGCCGTTCCACCACAGCTTGGGCGCAAAGCATCTATCGAGTCTGACCTACGACGGCTGGGCCGGTCGTGAGGACTTTCTCCACCAAGGATCAAGCCGCCTTCGGGCTGCCGGGGATCACGGAAACCCCGCAGACTCGATCACTGAAAACGTGTGTCCAGCAGCTCGGGCGCACTGCCACCGGAGGAGGTGGTAGCAGAGGAGCGAAACCGAGCGACAAGCTCATGACAGCCAGCCGGTGCGAGTCCGGCCCGGGGAGACGCCAGGGTCCCCGGTAGCGCGGCTCCCGGCGTCGGCAGAGATGCCGCCGTCGAAGCGGAGCGACAAAGTCCCTGCAAGGGGGCGAGCAACTGGCCGGTCTGCAACATCAAGTGAAGCCTGCGGCGTCGTGATGATCGCCCCGCATGGGGACAAGGGGGAGCCGAGCCGGCATTTTCACGGCGAAGGCCACGGACGGCACCAGAGAGCCTGGAGCGGGTGCCCAAGAACCCCCCGGCGTAGGGGGCGTGGAACGGTCAGAAGGGTGTCATGGGAACTGGAGAGAGCCTCCTCGGCCCCGGGTGCGGGCCCGGGAGTGAGCCAACCTATAACCGGTGACCCCGGGAAGTGGGCGGCAGCCGAGAGGCAGTCGGAGGGGGTCGTAGTAGTGACGACGGCCGGGACAACATAACCCGGCCCGAGCGAAGGACCCCTGCTTCATCGATGCACGGACTCCCAAGGAGGGGACAGGTGAGTGCCCCACGGGCTACTTCCACCAGGAGCCGGAGGCCGCAGCGCCGACCCGGGTCCCGAGCCTTGCAGGACGTGCTCTACCGCAGCGCCAAGCAGGACCGGACACGCCGGTTCCACGCCCTGTACGACAAGGTCGCCCGCAGCGACATCCTTGCCAGGGCATTCGGCGAGGTTCGTGCGAACCACGGGGCTCCCGGTGTCGACGGCATCAGCATCGACGACATCGAGGAGTTCGGGGTGGAGGGCTTCCTCGACGACATCGCCCGGGCGCTCAAGGACCGGACCTACCGGCCCCAGCCGCTCCGGCGTGTCGAGATCCCGAAGGCCGAGCCGGGGCAGGTGCGCGTGCTCGGCATACCCACCGTGCGCGACCGGACGGTAATGACCGCGGCGAAGTTGGTGCTGGAGCCGATCTGGGAGGCGGACTTCCTTCCGGTGAGCTTCGGGTACCGGCCGGGTCGCTCGACCCACGACGCCCTGGAGGCGACAAGGGTCGAGGCCAACCGGGGCGCCGACTGGGTGCTCGAAGCGGACGTCTCGGATGCGTTCGGCAAGCTCGATCACGACGCCCTGATGGCCCAGGTGGCCAGACGGGTCTGTGATCGCCAGATGCTGAAGCTGATCCGATCGTGGCTGAGGGCGGGAGTGCTCGAGGGCGGGGTGGTAACCGACACCGGGTCGGGAACTCCCCAGGGCTCACCCATCTCCCCATTGCTCTGCAACATCGCCCTCCACGTCCTCGACGAGGAATGGACGAGGCAGGGCAGGGCGTTGGGCAAGCTCGTGAGGTACGCCGACGACGCCGTGGCGCTCTGCGCCACCCGTGAGCGGGCCGAAGAGGCCTGGCGGCGGATGGCAGCGGTCCTTCGTCCTCTGGGGCTTGAGCTCAACCCAGACAAGACGAAGATCGTCTGCCTGACCAAGGGGAGACAGGGACTGGACTTTCTCGGGTACCACCTCCACAAGCTGCAGTCGTGGAGGGGGAAGGGGCGCTGGTACCTCCAACGCTGGCCGTCCGCCCGGAACATGGCGGCGGTGCGAGCGAAGATCCGGTCCGTGACCCACCGGCGGTTCGTGGGGTTCACCGTCGAGGCGGTGGTGGACGGCGTCAACCGGGTGCTTCGGGCGTGGGGGAACCATTTCAGGTACGGCAACTCCACGGCGAAGTTCTCGGCGATCGACCGCTACGCCCACGAACGCCTGGCCATCTTCATGAGCGTCAAGCACGGTCTCCCAGGCAGCAAACACAACCACATGGGTCGCTTCGACGGCCCGTGGTTCCGCAGCCTGGGGGTGTATCGCCTCGCAGGAACGGTGCGCTACGGAACTGCGCATGCCTGGCGGTGAACGATGTCGGAAAGCCGTGTGAGGTAGCACCTCATGCACGGTTTGAAAGGGGGCCGCTGGCGAAGCGATCGCAGGGATGGACGCCCTGTGAGCCGACCAGCCAGCGGCCTACCTCACCACCAGTTCGGCGAGGGTCCCGGGTGGGGTCGTCGGGAGGCTATCTCATGGCGTTGGCCACCACCTCCTCGCCCATCGAGGGTTGGCCCCGAAACCGAGGCCCCAGGATCGCCGTAGCGGCGCGATCGGGACGGGGGCAGGGATGGGAGTAGGCGGTTTCACGGTTCACGGGCGGCGCCCTTCGGCCGGAGGCGCTCGGCCCGTGCCCGGTGTGCCCGCATCCGGTAGGACTCCCCGTCGATGTTGAAGACGACGCTTCTGTGGAGCAAGCGGTCCAACATGGCAGCCGCCACCATGGGATCGTCGAAGATGCGGGCCCACGCACCGACGCCGAGGTTGGTCGTGAACGCCACGGAGCCCTTGAGGTACCTCTGGGTCACAACCTGGAACAGGGCGGCGCCCGCCTCCCCGGCCAGCGGCAGGTACCCCACCTCGTCCACGATCAGCAGCCTCGGCCCGGCGTAGAACCGCATCATCGAGGCCCACCGCCCCTCGAGGGCGGCCCGGTGGCACCGGGCGGCAAGATCCGCCGCCGTCGTGTAGTGGACCCGGTAGCCGGCCTCGACGGCGGCCC
>WHSQ01000156.1 GCA_009380005.1 Actinomycetota bacterium
GCTGTTGGGATAAAGCTATTCGAACCTTTCGCGGCAGACCCCGATTACACGTTCAACCTGGCGGCCGCAGCCGCGCTGACCATGTTCGTGCCGTCGATCGCAATCTACATAGTTCTGCAGAAGTGGTTCACGAAAGGTCTCATGGAAGGGGCCCTTAAGGGATGAGAAGGACTTCCGGACCCCGAGAGGAACTCTCGTCCAGCCAACTCCCAGCTGGTTCCGACGGAGACTCTCACGACCAGGCGAGCCGCCCTAAGGAAACGTTACGGGAGAAGGACTAACCCTGATGTGTTGGAGATCATCCACTCGGCGGGCCGGCACCCTGTAGATGCCTGACCTGCTACTAGGAAGAGCGGTCGTTGATATCACTCCACCTGTTGGGTTGCACCTGAGTGGCTGGGCCCAGGATCGCTACTCGACCTGGATCCACCACCCGCTGACCTGCAGGGTCCTCTTGCTGCGGAAGAACGACCACACGGTGGTGTTGGTCGCCCTGGATGTGCTCGGCGTGTCGAGCGAGCTCGCAAATGAGATTCGCGCAAGCGTAGATGAAAAGCTCGGTATCGATCCGGCCTTCGTCATGCTCGCGGCGACGCACACCCACTCCGGGCCGGTGCTCCCCCCGTGGCGTTTGGATCTCATCCCCCCTCCCGACGAGCTCTATGTGGCCGAGCTGAAACGAAAGATCGTCGGGGCCGTGTCGGCCGCGAGCCGGTTCTTGCAGCCTGTGGCTGTGGGCTTCGGAAGGGGTTGGGGAGACCTCGCGATAAATAGGAGGCTGCCCTTCGATAACGGGAAGGTCGGATACCCCCCCCGAGCGCACCCAGAAGGGCCCGTCGATCAGGAGATCGGGGTTCTGAGGTTCGACTCATTGGACGGTCCGACCCTGGCTATCTTGTTCAGCTACGGGTGCCATCCCACGGTGGGAGGCCCGAGCCTGTGGATTGGACCCGATTACCCGGGCCCTGCCCGGGATCTGCTGGAGTCCTATTTCGAGAACTCGATGGCCCTTTTCTTGTTGGGCAACTGCGGCGACGTACGCGCCAACTACACGCTCTCCGACGGCAGCTTCCTGTGGGACTCGACCACCGGACTCGTCGAGCGGGCAGGAGCCAGAGTGGGGGCCGAGGTTCTCAAGGCCGCGGTGCAGATCGAGACCGAACGAAGTCCTCAGCTGAGCGCCGGGCGATCGTTATCGGATATATACACCGCAGAGGGGACCGTCACACCGAGCTGTGAGTTCCAGGCGTTCCTGATCGGTGAGGCCGCGATCGTCACCAACCCGGCAGAGTGCTTCGCTCAAATCGGGCTGGATGTCCGGCCAAAAGCGGATCTGCCCCTCGTCTTCTCGTCGATCACCAACGGGTTGTTGGGTTACGTCCCGACCGAGGACGCCTACGCGTTCGGCGGTTACGAGGTCGAGATGTCCTATCGTGGTTTTGGGCTTCCAAGCCCCATCCGTGAGGACGGCGGGAGCATCCTACGTGAGGGGATGCTTGCGGCCTTGCGAGAAGCCGTCAGGTCGAGTTAAGGGCGCGACCTCTTGCGGGTCCCCCGGTGGTCATCGAGGATCTTCGGATGTCGTTGCGTCGTCCAGAGGAGAATGCTAGAGTGGTAAGACCACATACCTAAGTGACTCCCGAGAGGATCCACCAGGAAATGCACAGGTTCTTAATCCACAAACGTGGGGACCATGTGGGTGTTGCGACAGCAGACATCGCGGACGGCGAAAAGGTCTTAGGCGCCTTCATGGATGACGAATCGACGATCGAGGTGCTTGCTCGCGCTCCGATCCGGTTGGGCCACAAGATCGCCATCAAGGCCTGTAGGCCCGGTGAGCCGGTGCTGGAATACGGGGTTCGCATCGGTCAATCGCCGGATGGATTCGAGGTCGGGGACTACGTCCATACACATAACCTGAGGAGCGCACGATGGTAGGGCGTGGAGAGAAACTGGCCGCCTACAGGCGGGAGGACGGGCGCGTCGGTGTACGCAACCACGTCGTTGTGTTACCGGTCGACGATATCTCCAACGCTGCATGTGAAGCTGTGGCGGCCCACATCTCCGGAACCATGGCGCTGCCACACGCCTACGGGCGCCTCCAGTACGGAGAAGATCTGGAGCTGCTCTTTCGAACCTTGATCGGCATCGGCAGCAATCCGAATGTAGCGGCCGCCCTCGTGATCGGCATAGAGGACAAGTGGGCGGAGAGGGTAGCGAACGGTATCTCGAAGTCAGGCAAGCCGGTGGCGTGTTTCTCCCTCGAGGGGTACGGCGATCTCGAGATCGTCCGCCGCGCCGCCCGAACGGCGATGGAGTTCGTGCAGGACGCATCTGAGCTTTCCCGGGAGCCGGTAGGGGTAGAGGAGTTGACTGTCAGCATCAAATGCGGCGAATCCGACACCACAACAGGACTTGGCTCCTGCCCGACCGTGGGGTTGCTGGTTGACGATTTGGTAGACGCCGGGGCGACTGTCCTTTTCGGCGAGACCTCGGAGTTGACAGGCGGTGAGCACCTGATTGCTGATCGTATGGCGACGCCACAGCTGAGGGATCGCTTCCTGTCCGTTCATAAGGACTACACCGCGGACATCGAGTCCCAGGGAATCGATCTCCTCGGCTCCCAGCCGACCGAGGGGAACCTGGCCGGAGGGCTGTCGACGATCGAGGAAAAGGCGCTGGGAAACATCGAAAAGACAGGAACAAGGCCCATCCTTGGGGTGCTGAAGCCCGCCGAAGACTCGAGCAACGGTCCGGGACTTTACTTCATGGACACTTCTTCCGCGGCCGCCGAATGTGTCACCTTGATGGCGGCGGGAGGAGCGGTGGTGCATCTGTTCCCCACAGGTCAGGGGAACGTGATTGGCAACCCGATCGTGCCCGTGATCAAGCTGACTGCCAATCGCCAGACCGCGCAATCCATGGAGGAACATATAGACCTTGACGTGAGCGGAC
>WHSQ01000157.1 GCA_009380005.1 Actinomycetota bacterium
GCCCGGTAGGCCTGGTCCTCGTCCATGGCAGCAAGCCCCGGGATGGCGACGTCGGCTCCGGCCCACTCGGCTGCGGCGAGCTTCGACGCCGGGGCGATGGCCCGGTTGGCCACGAGGGCGAAGACCACCCGCTCCACGTCGGTCGTGAACCGCCGGCCACCCACGGCCTGCCCGAGGGCCCGGTCGACCCCGAGCCGCCGCCACAGGCCGTCGAGGGCCCACGCGGCTCCGAGCGACCGGGACGACACCACCCGGAGGCCGTCCACCTCCCCGGCCGGGCCGTCGGCTCCCCGCTCCTCGCCGAGGTAGCGGTTGATCGACCTCGCCAGCCGTCGCAGGCCGTCGAGGTCGAGGCGGTCCTCCCGGCCGAGGTTGACGAGCACCTCCGCCTGGGTCGAGGCCCCCGTCCGGCGGTTGTGCGCGAGCTGGACGTAGCGGACCACCGAGCCGTCCTTGTTCCGACGCTGGGTCGTTCGCAGGTACATGCCCGCAGCATGGCAGGCCACGGCCAGCTGGACAAGCATCTCAGGCCGGAATCGTGTGCCCACGTTTTTGGAGGTCTCGGAGAGGCGACAAGCCTCTGACCAGCACAAATGCTGGCCGGGACCCCCTCATGTGCCCGCCAACTGCGGAACTCGGGTGCTCCTGGCACCAGCGACGTGGTGGTAGACGCCTTCAGGGAGGACGTGAGGGCGCTGCGGGCGGGGGAGGCAGGCTTTGCGGACACCTCGATGTTTGCTCACCTCCCACCGCTTCACCTCGCCCGCTACGACGTCGACTTCGCCGACCGCTTCCTGGCCGCTACCGAGGCGGTCGCAGGCAAGCTGCGTCGGGCCAGGCAGGCGGGCTGGCCCTACCCCTCGGAGGACCTGCTGGGCTCGGTCGCCGAGGAGCGCGCCATGGAGGAGATCCTTGCCCAGGCCGACGCCCACCTCGAGCTCGGCGTCGAGGTGGGCGACATCTCTTGTGAACGCGAGCCAGGGCTGGCCGAGGACATCGAGACGCTGCGGGAGGTGAGCTTCAAGGACCGGGACTTCGAGTGGCTCTTCCAGCCGGCTGCGCATGGCTTGGTGGAGGATCTCCGGGTCGATGCCCAGCTGCGGTTCATGAATCTCCGGTTCGCAGAGTGGTTCCGGCCCTTCTGGGAGGGCTTCGACCCCTTCCGGCCTGAAGCGGAAGATTGCGAGTCCGGGTGATCCCCCCGGCGCGGAAGGCGGAGCGGGAGTAGGTGGCTCTTGTGTTGAGGCGTTGTCTCGAAGCGGGCCGACGCTGAGCAGCCGGCTAACGGATTCGCGAACAAGGAGAAGGGGCCGTGACCAGCCGCAACGGAGTGGCCGGTTGATGTAACAAAACCGCAGGTGGGACCGGACATTCCGGGCGTGACAAGGACCGGACACCAGCCGTCGAAGGGACTCTGGATCAGGTCGTCTCCAGGCGCCGGCGACGCCATGATCGACGAAGAGCCGAGGCCAACAGGAGCGTCCCTCCGAGGGCCGCGGTCAGCATCGGCCCCCTGAGCGACCGCTGGAAGGGCCCTACTGCACTCGGGCCATCGCGCCCTGCCGCGAATGCTTTCACCAACCCCCCGGGGTACTCCTGCGTTTTCGAACAAGCGCTGTCGCGGAAGGGTGGGCCCGCTTCGTGAGGAACGAAGAGGTAACGCGTCCCCGATCGTGAAGGCGCGATCAACGGTGGACCACGAGCTTGGATCGTCGTTCGGTGGTCCTCCGTACACCTTCACTTCGTCCGCGAACGGGCCCCCTTTCCAGACCTCCTCCACGTGAACGGTTGCCCGGCGGGGGTCCAATTGGCGCCTCGTAACCCACTCGGTCTCCCCGATGGCCTCTTCGGGCCCCAGCGTGACGGTGACCTCCTCGAAAAGCGGGGCTCCCGGCATAAGTGTGGGTCCCCGGCGATGAAACCGTAGGCGTCTGCCTTGTCCCGCTTGGTTGTCTGGCCCCGGTGGGCATGATCCGAGCTTGACCACATCTTGGAGGTGGGCTCGGCGGTCGGTCGGTTCGAGGCCGGAGGGCCGTCTGCGAAGCAGGCCGAAGGCCCTTGACGGGTGAGTGGGGCCCCCTGCCACGCTGCCAGCGAAGCGGCGTCGGAGCCACCCATCGGTGGCGGAGGCGGGTGGACACGGGGGTGCAGGGGGCCAGAGGCTCGCCGGTCGAGGGCGGCCCGGGCTCCCGAGCACGATCGATGGGCGAGGTGACGCGCACGGAGGCCCGGTAGGTTCGTGGCTGCTCAAAGTCACCAACCGGAGGGAGCCTGCCCGTGCGCGTCACCACTGCATTCAAGCGCCTTTTGCGCCTGCCCGGGGTCAACGTCGTCTCGGTCGACTTCCGTCCCGCCGCGGTGGTGGTCACCGTCGCCCTTCGCCGGCGGCGCCTGGTCTGCCCCTGCTGCGCCTACTCGACCCGGGCCCGCTACGACACCCGCCCCGTCGACTCCTCCTGGCGCCACCTCGATCTCGGGGCCTGGCGCCTCGAGGTGCGGGCCGGCCTCAGGCGTCTTGCCTGCCCCACCCATGGGGTGCGAACGGAGGGGGTGCCGTTCGCCAGGACGGGATCCGACTTCACCGCCGACTTCGAGGATCTCGTGGGCTTCCTTGCCACCACCACGGACAAGACCGCCGTCTGCCGGTTGGTGCGCATCGACTGGGACACCGTGGGGCGCATCATCAGCCGGGTCATGGACACCGGCCTCGACCCGGGTCGCCTGGAGGGTCTGTTCCAGATCGGTGTGGACGAGGTGGCCTGGCGAAAGGGCCACCGGTACCTGACGCTGGTGTCGGACCATCGCCGTCGGAAGTTCGTTTGGGGTGCCGAGGGCCGGGACACCGCCACGCTCGACGGCTTCTTCGACGAGCTCGGCACGGAGCGCTCAGCCGCCATCGAGGCGGTGTCGATGGACATGGGCCCCGATGGCGGCTGAGCGCTC
>WHSQ01000158.1 GCA_009380005.1 Actinomycetota bacterium
CGCTTGCGCGCCGCAACGTGCGCGGAGCTTGCGCGAGCTGCAACAGGACACGCGGCTCCTACCCGGTGGGGGAACTGGGCGGGGGGCCAGCCCGCACTGCCAACCGACCGGCGCTCGATTTTTTTAAGACTGGGTAGTACTGGAGGGAGCTCCCTCCGCTCATCTCCCCCCGCGCCCTGTCACCCGAGGAGGCTCACCCGTGGTGCCCCCGCTAGACGCCCATATCGGAATCCTCCAAGGGGCCGCTACCCGTCACCAGTCCAAGTCTCACGGGCTAGAGCTATGTCAGCTTCGCGCTCTCATCGCCGACCAGGCAGGGTGTTGTGCGCTGTGTGGTGGTAGGCTGGTCTCGCGGAAGTACCACATAGATCATGACCATAACTGCTGCCCTGCGATGTTCAGTTGTGGGCGATGCGTTCGGGGGTTGCTCTGCTCCCGGTGTAACACTGGTATTGGGCTGCTCAATGAGAACCCCGACTTACTGTCTGACAAGGTTGTTACGTACCTGCGTCCACTTCACATAGGTGAGTGGTTTTCAACACTCAGACCGGGAACTCCGGCGTCGGTGAGAGTGTGTAACTCCTCGGGGTGTTTCTGTTTGTGCGTCTGTGAGTTTTGCGACGAGATACTCCCTCTGAGTAGACGCAAGCGTAAGTATTGCGGGTCTCCGGAGTGTCTGCGCAAAAAGAAGGCCCGTGAGAAGGCCCATGAAAAAAATAAGGCCCGGCCCAAAGGGGGCTACCGTCGACGGCGTCCTTACCTCTCATGCGATATGTGTGGCGTGACGGGCGGGTCTGACATCAAGAGTCGACTTCTTGTGCAACGCAGAAAGCGAGACGAGGGTAAGGCGCTCTGCGTCTCCTGTCGGAGCGTCGTCAGGGCGGCGGCGTGAGCGACAGGCTGCCCCGCCTCTGTACACTTCGTGACCAGATCACTGAACGTATCGCTGCGGGACCGTCGGACCGGGACTTGGCGGCGCTGTCGGCTCGTCTGGCTGACGTGCTTGAGCAGATCGAAGTTCTGGGGCGGTCGCAGCCGGTGAAGGAGACTCCGATTGACGAGGTCAACTCTCGCCGTGCAGCGAAGGCTGCCACGGGTAAGGGTCGCGCCGCGCGCGGCCGAGTCGGAGGGTGAGGATGCCTGTTTTCTAGCGTCGAGCTACGGGCTGACGCCGGATGACTGGCAGGAGGACGCGCTCGACGACTGGATGGGGCGGCGTCAGGACGGCCGGTGGGCCGCCGCGACGTGCGGGCTTGCTGTCCCCCGGCAGAACGGCAAGAATGTCACCATCGAGGTGCGCGAGCTGTACGGCATGGCGGTGCTCGGGGAGTCGTTCCTGCACACCGCGCATGAGGTCAAGACAGCGCGGAAGGCGTTTCTGCGGATCGCGTCGTTCTTCGAGAACGAGCGGCAGTTTCCGGAGCTGGCGGCCATGGTCCGGGAGATCCGCAAGACCAACGGGCAGGAAGCCGTGTGGCTTAAGAACGGCGGCGGGGTCGAGTTCATCGCCCGGTCACGCGGTTCGGGCCGCGGGTTCACGGTGGACGTGCTGGTGTGTGACGAGGCGCAGGATTTGACCTATGAGGAGCTTGCGGCGTTGCTGCCGACGATTTCGGCTGCGCCGCTGGGTAACCCGCAGGTGATCTTGACCGGGACTCCGCCGGATCCGGACAGGGCGCAGCTGGCTAAGGGTGAGGTTTTCTGCAGAGTCCGCGCTGATGGCGAGGCGAAGCGGGACGCTCGTTTGGCGTGGACGGATTTTGGTGCCGCTGACGGTCCGTTGCCTGACGTGGACGATGACGATGAGGTTGCTGCGCATAACCCGGCGCTGGGTATTCGCCTGTCGATGGGTGAGGTTCGGCGTGAGCGGGGCCTGATGTCTCCGGCGACGTTCGCTCGTGAACGGATGGGCTGGTGGGGGGACCCAGCCACGGACGCGAGTGTTATTGATCTGGCTGTCTGGGCTGGGTTGGCGGACCGGTCGGCGGAGTCGCCGGAGTCGGTGTCGTTGGTGATCGATGTGGCTCCGGATCGTGCGGCGTCGACGGTTGGTGTGGCGGGGCCGAATGGGGAGCAGACGCTTGTGCTGGAGCACACGCAGTCGGGTACGGCGTGGGTGGTGCCGAAGGTCGTGGAGTTGGTCGCGGTGCGCAACGTGGTCGAGGTGGCGTTGACGCCGGGTCAGGCGGAGTCGCTTGTCCCGGACCTGGTTGAGGCCGGCGTTGAGTTCGAGCGGTTGACGACCCGTCAGGCCGGCGCTGCGTGCGCTGCGTTCCAGGAGGCGGTCAAGTCCGGCTCGGTGGTGCATGTGGGCCAGAAGGATCTGGATACGGCGGTGGGTAACGCCAGGACCCGGTATGCGGGTGAGGTTGAGGTGTGGGACCGACGGGAGCCGCGGGTGAACATCTCGCCGTTGGTGGCGTGCTCGGGCGCTGCGTACCGGTGGGGTTTGCAGGACGCGCCGATGCCGGCGATCTACTGAGAAAGGAGGGGCTGTGGGATTTTGGAGCACTGTCTTGGGCACTCCGAACCATGAGGGTGTGACGGCGAACGAGAATGACCCTGCGCCCTCTCCTGGCACGGTGGCCGGGCCGGATTGGGACCCGGGCGACCCGGACGGTTTCGAGTATGAGGAGGGCGAGGACACGCAGGTGCGGTCGTTGGCGTTGCCGATGCCGTCGCCGTGGTCGGGGTGGCCGGCGGAGTGGTCGACTCCGAATTGGGGTGCGGGGCCTGGGTTCGGGAAGCTCGTGGACACAGCGTGGGCGGCGTTGGATCTGAACGCGTCAGTGCTGGCGTCTATGCCGGTGTACCGGCTGCAGGGCGGGCGTCTGGGTGACGAGCTTGCGTGGATGGGCAACCCTGACCCGGACATCTACACGTCTTGGCATGAGTT
>WHSQ01000159.1 GCA_009380005.1 Actinomycetota bacterium
GTGGGTTGAGGTACAGCCCGACGACGTCGCGCACCTTGGCCTCGAGCTCGGGGTCGTGGAGAACTTGAACGTGTCCTCGCGCCACGGCCGGATGCCCCACCGCCGCCAGATCGCCGCCACCTGTGTGAAGTGCAAGCCGACGCGTTTGGCCAGCAGCCGCGACGACCACTGCGTCACGCCGAGGTCATCGGGCGGGCGCAGCAGCGTGTGCCACAGCACCCGCCGCTCCACCTCGACGTCCACGCTGCGGGGCCGTCCCGACCGCGGCGCCTCGTCCAGGCCCGCCAGCCCACGAGCCCGGTACGCCGCGCGCCACTTCGTCACCGTCGGCTCCGAGCAGCCGACCAGCTCCGCGATCTCCAACGCCGCACGGCCCTCGGCGGCCAACAGCACGATCCGCGCCCGACGCGCGTCACGCGCCGGCAGCGTGTGCGACCGCACCCGCCGTTCGAGCTCGGCCCGATCCCGCTCACTGACCTCGACAACCATCGCGTGCGCGCCCATACGGCATTGTCGCACAGCCAACTGGATTACCAAAGGAACTTCAACTACGGACCACTAGCTCCATGGCCCGGCCGAGTTCGTCTTTCCCGTTGACGGCGGCGGGCGGGTAGCCCACCATGTAGACATCGGACAACCAATCTGCGACACGACGTTTCTTGCAGCCACAACGATCCCTCGGAGTGCCCATGGCCCTGCTGCTCGACGACCTGCTGAGCGAACGATCGCTCGGCCTTCGGCTTATCGCGGGTGCAGACGGGCTGCGGACGCGGGGGCCGGTGTGCTGGGTCCACTGCAGCGAGTTGCCCGATCCCACGCCGTGGCTGGAGGGAGGAGAGATCCTCCTCACCACCGGTCTCGGGGTGAAGGACTCGGAAGAGCTTCAGCGTCGCCTCATCCGTGGCCTCGCGCAACACGGCTGCACGGGCGTGGGCTTCGGCGCAGACGTTATCCTAGGGAATGCGAATGCACCCCAGGCGATGGTCGAAGAGGCCGACTGCGTCGGCCTTCCCCTGTTCACCGTGCCCTACGAGGTGCCCTTCATCGCCGTCATGAAGATGGTGTCACACCACATTTCCAAGGAACATTACAGGACCCTGCAATCGGCCCTCGATACACATCGCAAAGTGATGTCACTCGTCACCTCCGGACAGAGCCTCCAGGCCGTCCTGGACCTAGCGGCGCGCCAACTCCCACACTTTGGTTTCATCGTTCTCGACTACTACGGCCAGATCCTCGCAGGGAAGGACCCGCTTGGGCGAATTGGGCCGATCCACCACAATTGCCTTTGGGAAGCGGTGGCCGGGGGCCATCCACACGCATCCAACTGCGCTGCTCATCGCGAAGGCCGCGTGATCAGCGGGCGACTGGTTCGGGTCGAGCGTCAGATTGAGGCCGTGTTCGCCATGGTCGGACACCGTCCACCCGAGGAACACGAGCGTCTGCTCATGGAGCAAAGTATTGCCGGCGTCACGCTGATGATGGGCCGTGAGCTATCGGTGCGCGAGATGCGCCGCCGCCAGGTCGATCAACTTCTAAAGTTGGCGGTGACGGGACGGGCGAACCAGCAGATGCTGGCCGAGCAGGCGGCCTCCGTCGGGCTCAATCCGGCGGCTGCGTTCCGCGTGCTCTGCGTCGCCGTGGCTCGGAACTCATCGCTGGGCATCCGCAACTGCTGCACCGTCGTGGAGGACGCCATGAAAGGACTCAATCGCGTCGTCGGGCGATGGGACGGCGACGTGTACCTGCTGTTGCAGCCCGCCGACGCGGTCGTTGCCGAATCCGTCGTCGATGAGCTCGCTCGGTGCGGCCTAGCCGCCGTGGTTGGCCGAAGCCGCGAGCACATGGGGATGGAATCCCTCGCGTCGGCGATCCGCGAGGCCTACGCGGCGATGTCCCGCACGGGTGACGGTGGTTCAGGCGTGCGAAACGTTGAGGATCTCGACGTCACTTCATTGCTCACCGGCTTGGAGGACCGCGGTATCGGTGACTCGATCGTCGAAGGGGTGCTAGGGCCCGTCCTGGCCTACGACCGGAACGAGGGGACGAATCTGGTTGAAACCCTGGCGGCCTACTTCCGCCACGGCTGCCGGGCCGGACCCGCCGCCGAAGACCTCTGCGTACACCGGCACACGCTCGTCTACCGTCTCAACCGCGCCCGGGAGATCGGGGGTCGTGATCCCAAGTCAGGCGCGCACATTCTCGAATACACGCTTGCGCTGAAGCTTTATGACCGCCAGCGGGTCGCCGAGCATGTCCCGTTCGCTGTTGAAGTTCGGTGACGATCCCAACTTCTACGCGACCTCCTGACTGTGACACATGGGTGTGACATCGGCGTGGACGTGGCTGCGCAGTGCGGCCACGAGGACGGGCATGTCGTTGCAGCCCTTGATGCGCCGGAAGTTGCGTTCTGCGTTGAGCAGCCTGGCGGCGACCCAGCGCTTGACCATGGTCCCGTCGCGCCAGCGCTTGACGCGGCGGGTGGTGTCGCGGGCGAAGGAGATCATCGACTCGACCGCGTTGGTGCACCCGAGGCTGCGGGCGAGCCGGTCACCGACGCCGAGGCGACGCACGGTGAACATCTCGTCAAGACTCTCGCGCAGCGACGCCGCCGCGTCGGGGTGCTTGACCTCCAGTGACCGGGCGAGCGCCTGGGCAGCGCGAAGTCCGCGGCCGGGGTCAGCGTCGTTGAACGCCTTTGGCGAGCTTGCGGTCGACGAAGGTCTGCTGGTTCTTGGGCAGGTAGTCGGTGACGTTGGCGGTCTTGTGGCGATCATGCCGAATTCGGCATGAGGTCCATTATGCCGAGCAGCGGATTATGCCGAATTGGACGTGGAAGTCCTTGCGGGACAAGGGCTTTGGG